>WJKZ01000159.1 GCA_014728785.1 Candidatus Omnitrophota bacterium | reverse complement strand
TGCCAATCCTGCTTATCGGATGATTCCAGTTCAACGTTTTTAAAAATAGAATTGACTGCTGCTTCCTGCTTAAGGTTGAATATAAACTCATCCAACCCAAGCCTCTCTTCGTAATCATCATCACGGTAAATATAACCTTTTATTTTAGCCTGGTAATCTTTACCGCTTTGGCCCCGGCGGCGGAGGGTGAACGAATCAAGCCACAGTCGTTGGGGAAGCATGCTTTTTTGTCCTAACTTTTGGAAAAACGGAGAAAATTTTATAAAAGAATTCTGCAAATCTCTGAGATTCGCTATCTGGCCCTCTCTTTCGTTTGTCAGCTGTTCTCTCCTCTCCCAGGAATGCTGGAGTAAACCTTTGGGGACTTCTATCTCTTTTTCTCTTTTGGAAAGCCTGAATTTCTCAACAGATATTTCATTGCCGAAATAAAGACCCATCAACACAGAAACAATCAAACCGATAACTATTATGATTATAAAAAGACCGAAACGAAAAGGTGTCGCAGGAAGAGGACCTTCGGTTACTACCGGAGCCTCTACCCCTTCCTGGCGGAGGGTGGTTTTGAATTTAAAAGGCAAAACATCTCTCTGGGCAACACCCAGAGCTTTTACGCTTTCTACCTCCCCATTCTGGCGGGAAGTCAAATCATAGGAAGAAATATGCTCTATATCCACCTGAATGTTTTCTCTCAAAAGAGATATCAACTCCGCTGTATCATGGTCTCCCACAACTATAAACTTTTCTAAATTGTAATATTTAAATTCTCTGCTGAAATACTGAAAAGAAAAATTGACAGATTCTATGAACTTATTTACATCATATGATTCGCCTTTTTTGGATACGGTGAAATAGCGGTTAAACACCGGCAGTTCGTTCTGGAAAAACGTCAAATAGGATTCAGACTGGGTAAAATCAAGCAAAGCGAAATTCTTCAGTTTAGAAAGACTTTTTAATGATTTAACGGTCCTGGCCAAAGAAAGACAGGATGGCTCTATCGCTAAAGGTTTAAGTTCAAGGCGGCTTAAAATATCTTTTATTTTTTTAAGATTGTTATCTCTTATGCCGATAAACGACAGCTTTATCTTCTTTTCTTTTCCGGACTTAACATACTCATAATCCCAGGCCAGCTCATCCATCTTAAAAGGTATGTATTTCTCAACCTCATAAGACAAAGAGGCTTCTATTTCGTTCTTTTTCATTATAGGAAGCTCAAGGGGTCTGAAGATAAAATCCCTATCTGCTATTGATACATAAACGTCCTTGGTTTCAGCCCCTACCTCTCTCAGCGCCCTGTTTATTAAAGCCTCCCAGCGGATGTCTTCGTTTATGGCCCCGGTACGGCCGGGCTCTGAAGAAGTGAAATCAAACTTGGCGAGATTAATTATGTTTTTTCCCTGGGCTTTGGCTACTCCCACCGAGCTAACACCTATATATAAGCCTATACTTTCTCTTTTCATTGATTTTTACTGCATTTTTTAAGCCACTGGTCAATGTACTTACGGTCAAATCTCCACATTTTACCTATTTTTATACCTTCAATTTTCTTCTGATGGAGCCAGTTATAAATAGTCTGTTTCTGTATGCCCAGATACTCTGCCAATTCTTCCACACTCATTAATTTAGGCACTCTTTTTCTACCCATATCAAACCCTTTATTCTACAATATTGCCACATTTATATTAAAATATTTTCCTTTTTAAAAGTCAAGACTAATTTAGCATAATTTATTATAATTTAGCCTATGTTGTATATATTTAAAGCTACTACTACATATTGTGTTTTTTTATAAAATAAAGAAGCGTCTTTCTGGATAAGTAAGTCTTTGTCCGATAAATATTTATGTAATATAATAAAGAAAAGGCCTTTTGAAGAAAAAATAGGTACAAAAGTACCTTTTGTCTAAATTGAAGATTGGAACCAACCGGTTCAGGCTTTAAACCTGCCGGCTATGCAATTATTGTATAATTGACGGGCTTTGTAGGAGGAACGCACATAAGGCGAGCTGGCTACGCCTTTAAAGCCCAGATTTAAGGCAAATTCTTTAAGATAGGAAAATATCTCTAAAGGCATGAACCTCTTGGGAGGGTAATGCTTAAGCGAAGGAGGAAGGTATTGGCCAAGAGTTAAAAAATCACAGCCGGTCTTCTTTAAATCTTTAAGCACCGCTTTTACTTCCTCTACGCTTTCTCCCAAACCCAGCATCAGGCCTGACTTGGTAAGCAACCCGGAGTTCTGCTCTTTCAAGGTCTCAAGCACCCGGAGAGAAGATAGATACCCCCCCCCGCTTCTTACCTTTATATATAAAGAAGGTACGGTTTCTATATTATGGCCTATAACCGAAGCTTTGCTCCCGGCAATATTTCTTACCTGCAAATTATCTCCTTTAAAATCAGGGATTAATAATTCAATAGTAATATCCGGATTCAAGTCATAAACAGCTTCTGCGGTCTGAAAAAATAAACCTGCACCACCATCATCCAGGTCATCGCGGGTAGGAGAAGTAACCACTACATATTTAAGGCTTAATAAGCGGACAGCCTCCTTTATCCTTAAAGGCTCATCTTCTTGAGGTGGAGCGGGAATGCCGCTGCTTACATTACAAAAAGAGCAGGAACGGCTGCATTTATTTCCCAGAATCATAAAAGTGGCGGTTTCTGAACCGAAACATTCAGATAGGTTGGGACAAAGAGACTCTTCACAAACCGTATGAAGACAAAGCTCCCTGAGCAACAGTCTCAGCCGGCGACACTCTTCTAAATTTATTTTTTTATCCAGCCAATAAGGTTTTTTCATGTAGAGATTCACGGGGTAAGTAGCACCAATTACGGTCATAATACCTGTGCCTGAAAATTTCTTTTATGGTAAAGTTCTCAGAACGACTAAAACAGCCCTTTTTAAGCCGTGCATTAAAAGCTTCCTGGAAGGATTCGCTCAAAAGAGTACTCAACTGAGAAAAATCGGTCTCCTTGTTTAAAAGCGTATTAATATCGGTAAAGTTCCGCGGAAGCTCGCCGCGGCCACAAAAACTTTCCCTTAATATCTCAAAATTTATTCGTTGGGGAATGCTGCCATGCTGAAATATAACCTTCTTTTTTCTGCGCTGGGCATTGCCGCCTATTTTTTTTCCCTCTATCAGCATGTCAAAATGCTGGCAACCGCAAAAACACAAATCATTACGGAGCTCCGGTTTAAAATGCATATCTTCTCTTTTACGGTTTAAGAGATCAAACGCGAATTCGGGTTCTAATCTTAATTTTGAGTAAAAAATCTTCAAAAACTTACATATTATGCGGTAGGAATCTTTTACAGAATGAGGCAGGCACAGGTCTTCCCGGCTGCAAACCAAACTGTAAGTTACTTCTTCATCATGGAGCAGGGCGGCTCCTCCGCTGATCCTTTTAACTGCGGCAACACCGCAATTTTTACTGAGGATATCAGAGAATCTCTGATTACAACCTAAAGTGATAAAGGGCTTCTTCCATCCGTAAATCCTTAAAGTAGGCAGATTAGACTCAGAATAATTAGCCAGCAAAACCTCATCGGCAATCATATTGTAAATTCCGTCTGCCTTGCCCTCTGTGATTAAGCGCCACCCTTTCACGTCTTTTGACTTTTTTTGTGCTTCCCGCAGCCGGTATGGGCTAAAACGGGCATACGTGCAGCTCGTGTCTCATCGACTCTTCCGACCGCCGCCTTATGAGGAGAACTTTTGAGCTTTTGCGGGTTTTTTTCAGTATCTTCGTCTATTTTAATCATTGCTCTTATAAAATAATCAAGCATTTCTTTGTTTTCGGTTTCTGTGGGCTCAACCATAAGAGCCTCTTTTACTATAAGCGGAAAATACATCGTGGGAGGGTGAATCCGGTAATCTATAAGACGCTTTGCTATATCCAGTGCCGAAGCTCCTCTCTTCTTTTGCTCCGAACAGGAAAAAACTACTTCATGCATACACTGTTTAGAATAAGCAGGCTGATAATATTTCTCCAGCTTTTTCTTTATATAGTTGGCGTTCAATACCGAATTCTGAGCCGCCCTTTTCAAGCCTTCCCTGCCCAAACGTAAAATATAAGCATATGCTTTCACCAATACGTCGAAATTACCGAAAAAAGTCCGGGGGCTTCCTAAGGATTTCTCACTACCATAATCAAGATAAAAGGTCTTATTTCTCTTTTTTATACGGGGTAAAGGCAAAAATTCCTCCAGAGGCTCTACCGCCCCCACAATACCCGCACCCGGCCCCCCGCAGCCATGAGGGGTGGAGAAAGTCTTATGAAGATTAAGGTGTATTATGTCAAATCCCATTAGAGCGGGTTTGGCAATCCCCATCAGGGGATTGAAATTAGCGCCGTCATAATAAAGCAGCCCTCCCCGTTCATGAACTATACGGCTTATTTTTAAAATATCCTTTTCAAACAAGCCTAAGGTATTGGGGTTGGTAAGCATAAGTGCCGCCACATCTTCATCAAAGGATTTTTCCAACTGGTGTATATCCACCAAACCGTCTCTGCTTTCTATGACTACCGTTTCGTATCCGCACATTGTCGCGGTTGCCGGGTTTGTACCGTGGGCAGAATCAGGGACTATAACTTTACTTTTTTTAGAACCGTTGATTTCGTGAAAACTGCGGACCATAAGAATACCGGTAAGTTCACCCTGTGCGCCGCTGGAAGGCTGAAAGGCAAAAGCTTTCATGCCGGTAAGTGCACAAAGCAGATTCTGAAACTCGTACATCAGCTCCAGTGCTCCCTGCAAATCATCCTCTCTCTGAAGGGGGTGTATGCGGCTAAATCCTTCTAATCCTGAAAGGTATTCATTTATCTTAGGATTATATTTCATAGTGCATGAACCAAGAGGATAAAAATTGGTATCAACCGAGAAATTAAGACGCGCTAACTGCATATAGTGCCTTACTACTTCACTCTCGCTGATATCGGGAAGGGAGAGGTCCTCTCTCAACATATCCCCGCCGAATATCTCCTCTGGTTTTATATCCAGCGAAGGTGTTATATAACTGCTATTGCGGCAACCTCTGTCTTTATCGAATATAAGCTTTCTCTCCATGTAAAACCTCTGCTAAGCTATTTATAAAATCATTTATCTCTTCTTTTGTCTTTTTTTCGGTACAACAGCTCAATACACCTCCGTTGTATTTATTAAAGTGTTTACCTATATAATAACCTGCTATTATGCCTTTCTTGTAGAGTTCGTTTAAAACCTGCGGGGCGTTATCGGTAAACCATACGAATTCGTTAAAGATAAGAGGAGAAAAGGTTAATTTTATACCCCTGATGCGACTTAAGCCCTGCCGCAAATAATGAGCATTGCTCATAGAAGTCAAAGCAACCTCCCTTAAACCTTTTCTACCGAGAAGAGAAAGATATACTGCTGAAGCCAGGGCATTAAGCGACTGGTTAGAACATATATTACTTCTGGCCTTCTCTCTCCTTATATGCTGCTCTCTGGCCTGAAGAGTAAGACAATACGCAACATTTCCGTGAGAGTCAAGGGTCTTTCCCACTATCCTCCCCGGGACCTGGCGCAAATACTCTTTTTTAGCTGCCAGAAAGCCGAAACATGCTCCGCCCAGCCTCAAACCGCCTCCCAGGGGTTGTCCGTCCCCGCAGACTATATCAAAGCCGAAAGAAGACGGCTCTTTAAAAACGGCCAAAGACAGGGGATTTGTGACCATGATTTTTAAGACAGATTCATCCTTAAATAATTTTTTTATTTCTATTAAATTCTCAACTACTCCGAAGAAATTCGGACTTTGAAAAACCAAACACGAGGTATCTTTATCGCAAGCATTCAGAAACATAGAAAGATCCGTTTTTCCCTCGCCAGAAACCTGGACTTCGTATGTTTTTAGATCATGGCCTTTAAGGTAAGTTTTCAATACTTCCTTATATTCCGGGTTCAATGCTTCACTGATTATGACGGTATTTCTTCTATTGAGCCTGGCGGACATCAAAACTGCTTCGGCTAAAGCCGAACCTCCGTCAAGAAGAGATGCGTTGCTGACATCCATCCCGGTCAACCTGCAGATGTAGCTCTGATATTCATATATAGCCTGAAGGGCGCCTTGGGAACACTCAGCCTGATAAGGAGTGTAAGCGGTAGAAAATTCAGGTTGAGAAATAATAAAGGAGAGAGCCGCCGGAATATAATGATCATAACAGCCCGCGCCTAAAAAAGAGTTGAACTTATCTAAAGGACGGTTTTTGTCCGAAAGGGCCAGAAGTTTTCTTTTAAGCTGCTGTTCGCTTATTCCTGCAGGAATATCCAAGTCATCTTTTATCCTGATTTCCTCCGGCAGGTCAGAATAAAAATCTGCCGGGGACTTAACGCCGCAGGCTCTGAGCATCTCCTTAATCTGAGAGGGTGAATTCGGTATGTAAGGCATAATATTTAGATATTAAAAAAGTAGTGGGTGGTTTCAGTGGCTTTCTTCCTCCACAAATGCTTTATACTGAGACTCCTCCATCAGCTCATCCAGCTCTGATGAATCTTCTGCTTTAAGTTTTATCATCCATCCTTTCTCCAATGGTGACTCATTTACCCATTGAGGATTATTTACCAAATCTTCATTAACCTCTACCACTTCCCCGCTTAAAGGCGTATATACCTCACTTGCGGTTTTGGTCGACTCAATGGTGCCGATTTGAGAACCTTTACTAACTTTTGCACCCTTGGAAGGCAGTTCTACGAAAACCACATCTCCCAACTGCCGTTGAGCATATTCGCTGATACCTATTGTCACAAGCCCTTCTTCTACCCTTACCCATTCGTGTGATTTAGTAAATTTTAAGCAGGCCATCTCTCCTCCTTCTACGCTTCCAGACCTTAATCTCTTATCAACCTGTATGATTTAGCATTAACCGTCCTTGTCTCCACAAAAGGTAACTTTACTACCAAGGCGTTATGAAACTGCCCTCTTATCTTTATCTCGCAACTCTCTATTTTGCCGGAGACATCCACGTACCCCATGCCTATGAATTTCTCCAGATTCGGAGAATAAGTGCCGCTGGTTACGTAACCTATTTCTTTACCGTCCTTAAATAACAGATAACCCTTTCGGGGGAAAGCCCGGCCTTCCGCGATAAAACCTATCCTTCTGTACCGGCGCCTGCCGGCCTCAAGACGCATAAGAGCTGTCTTTCCTGTGAAATGTTTTTTTTCTTTGACAACCCATGCCAGACCCGCCCTGTAAGGGTCGGTATCTTCGTCTATCTCATGACCGTAAAGAGGATATCCTGCCTCTATGCGCAAAATATCTCTTGCCCCCAGCCCACAAGATGTAAGATTAAACGTCTTTCCTGTTTCCAGGAGACGATTCCAGAGACAAACTGCATCCTGACTGCGGGTGTAAATTTCAAAACCGTCTTCA
>WJKZ01000158.1 GCA_014728785.1 Candidatus Omnitrophota bacterium | reverse complement strand
TTACAAATTCCTGGATGATAAGTTCGGTATAATTATCTGCCTGGGTAATAGCCTGTAAATACTTAAGTTCTGTTATGCTCACCTTTACGCTCATGTCTTTTTCTTCCCCTTCCCTGTCAAAACCTTTTAGCTTAACATCAAAGTAAAGGTCCTGGCCCTTTGCGCTTAACCTTAAACCTTTATTTTTGTTCCTTTTAATCTCATCCCATATTCTTTTTAGATAATCTATTCTTTTTAAAGAAGAACCTAAACCGCCGTCCATGGGGTTGCATAAAAGTACGGTTTCTGCGGCAATTTTTTTAAGCGAGGGGTCTTTTCTCAGGCCGGAATAGTCTATTAAACCCAGGGAATCACTTCTTTTCTCCTCATTCAACAGGGCTGAAGGTATAAAATTATCCCCTATCCTGAGATTGAGATGCCGGGAGTAAAATTTTTTGTAAAGGGCGGAAAGATAAACTACATTATAAGGGGCCAGATTGAGAATATAACTTACAATCTCATCACAAACCTTTCCTTCCTGACAATAAAGAGAATAAAAGAAATCGAGAGTCTGCAGCCACTTTTCATTTCTGCGTAAAGGATCGGAATGTTTTCTAAGAAAATCTATATGTGAGGCAAGCAGATTATTTTTAAGCAGAAATTTTATTGTGTGAAGTTTCTCTTTGTTTTCAGAAGAAAGACTTGCCAGCTTTTGTTCGGTTTCCTCTATCCGGGATATAATCTTCCGGTACTTCTGAACGGATAAGTCATTGCGCTGCAGGCGCGAATAAAGAACTTTCAGACGGTTACGGCAGCGGTTTACGGAAAATATATACCTAAACATAAGTATAAATAGATTAGCATTAAATCAAAGAGTAATCAATATTAAGAGAAAAGAGGGAAATGACAGGAAAAAAGACGTCCGTCTTTTGAGGTTAAAGGCGGTTTTACTCTCCTGCAGATATCTTTTGCATAAGGACAGCGGGTATGGAATCTGCAGCCGGAAGGCGGCTCGATTGAGCTGGGCACATCTCCTTTTAATATAATTTTCTTTTTTCCTTCCGCGTTAACAAAAGGGATAGCTGAAAGCAAAGCTTCCGTATAGGGATGAAAGGGATGCGAATAAATATCTTCGCAAGAAGCTGCTTCCATTATTTCCCCTAAATACATAACTATCACCCTGTCACTTATATGCTTTACCACCCTTAAATCATGGGCTATAAAAAGATAGGCCAGGCTGAACTCCTCCTGTAAGCCGGTAAGCAAATTAAGAATCTGGGCCTGGATAGAGACATCAAGAGCAGAAATCGGTTCATCGGCAATTATCAGTTTCGGCTGCAAGCTTAAAGCCCTTGCGATACCTACTCTCTGTCTCTGGCCCCCGCTGAATTGATGGGGATAACGATTGCTAAATTCCGGATTGAGACCTACTATTTCTAACAACTCCTTAACTCTGTTTTGCTTCTCTTTACCTATATACATCTTATGTATGGCTAAACCTTCCCCTATTATATCGCCTGCTTTCATGCGGGGATTTAAAGAGGCGTAGGGGTCCTGGAATATCATCTGAATTTCTTTTCTAAAAACCTTACTGCTCTTTTTCCTGAAGCCTGTAATATCCTCTCCTTCAAAATATACATTCCCCGAATCCGGCCCAAGTAATCCGGAAATTATGCGGGCAAGGGTTGACTTTCCGCACCCGCTTTCCCCGACAAGCCCTACCGTCTCTCCCCTGGCGATTTCAAAACTGACACCATCCAGAGCATGGACAAAAGCCTTATCTCCGCGGAAAGACTTTTTTACCGGGAAATGCTTGACCACATTTTCTACCTTTAATAGTTTTTCCATAACTATATATTAAAACAGGAAACCCAGTGTCCGCCCCGGACCTCTTTTAAAACCGGGACGCTGCCTTTGCAATTCTTATCGCCTTTAAGACACCTGTCGCGAAACGAACAACCCTCACCCAATAATGAAGGGTCGGGTACACTGCCTTCAATTGTTTTTAAAAACCTTCTCTTTCCTTCGATAGAAGGTATTGAATCAATCAAAGCCGAAGTATAGGGATGAAAAGGGTTCTTTAAAATCTCCTCTGTCCGGCCGTATTCGACAATTTTTCCGCTGTACATTATGGCTATTGAATCTACGCATTCGGAAACTATACCTAAATCGTGCGTGATAAGTATCATCGACATTTTTCTTTCTCTCTGGATTTCTTTTATCAACTCAAGTATCTGGGCCTGAATAGTAACGTCCAGGGCAGTCGTGGGTTCATCGGCTATCAAAAGGTGAGGATCACAAGATAGAGCCATGGCTATCATCGCACGCTGGCGCATCCCCCCGCTTAGCTGATGAGGATAACTGTTAACTCTTCTTTCCGGCGCAGATATACCTACCTCTTTTAACAACTCAACGCTTCTCTCCAGGGATTCTTTCTTATCCATATTCTTATGAATACGCAGACTTTCGGAAATCTGTTCCCCTATCGTAAAAACGGGATTGAAAGCAGTTAAAGGCTCCTGGAAAATAAAACCGATTTCCGCCCCTCTTATCTTCCGGACTTCCCTGCTGTCCATTCTTAACAAATCTTTTCCCTTATAAATTACTTCTCCCGAAACAATTCTTCCCGGATAAGGCACAAGATTTAATACAGAAAGAGCGGTTACGCTTTTTCCGAAGCCTGACTCTCCCACCAACCCCAGAGTAGAACCTTCGGCTATATCAAAATCTACTCCTCTTACCGCCCTGAGTTTTCCTCTATCGGTAAAGAAGTGAGTGCGCAGATTTTTTACTTCAAGCAGGCTCATGTTTCTCTAAAAATTTACTCAGGTCTTAAGCCGGGGGTCGATTGCATCGCGTATTCCTTCCCCCAAAAGGTTATAAGATAAAACGGTAAAAAGTATTGCAAGGCCCGGAAAAACAGAAAGCCACCAGGCTATCTCTATATTGTCTTTTCCCGCAGTCAGTATATTACCCCAGCTGGGTGTAGGGGGTTGCACCCCTATACCTAAAAAGCTTAAAGCCGACTCAACCAGAATCGCCCCCGCTATTCCTAAAACTACCGAAACCAATACCGGAGTTAAAGCGTTGGGAAGAATGTGGCGAAAAATTATTCTAAGATTATTAGCTCCTATGCAGCGGGCGGCCAATACAAATTCCCTCTCTTTTAAGCTTAAGAATTCCGCCCTCACCAATCTTGCCACCCCCATCCAGCTGGTCAGGCCGATTACCGCCATTATCGTCCAGATATTGGGTTCTAAAAAAGCAATTACGGCAAGAATAAGAAAAAAAGCCGGTATGCAAAGCATTATGTCGACAAACCGCATGATTATAGATTCAATTTTTCCTCCGTAATAACCGGCAAAAGCTCCTAAAATTATACCTATCAGAGTAGAAATTCCTACGGCAACAAAACCGACAGCCAAAGATATACGGCTCCCCCAGATTATGCGGCTTAATATATCTCTTCCCAGCTCATCCGTTCCGAAGGGATGCTTCAAACTCGGAGGCTCCAGTAT
>WJKZ01000157.1 GCA_014728785.1 Candidatus Omnitrophota bacterium | reverse complement strand
GATTTACAGATTATCAGGAAAAAACTGGGATTGGTGACCAGGCCTGTAACCGGGCATGACTGGATACTGAAAGAAGAGAGCTTTATCCGCAAGCGCATATGCGGGGGCATCAGTTTTATCAAAATGCGGAAGGACTTCATAAATGAGTTCGGCTTTAAGAGATGGCTGGAAGAAGGAAGAAGGATAGCCGGAAATTTCTACAGAGAGTACAATAAGGACAAGAGAGGAGATTCGGCATTGTGGGAGAAGACCATCCGGGAACTTAAAGAAGATAAAGACAAAAAATACCGCGATACTGATTATCATTGAGCGGGGAAGGATGTTTTTCAAAAAGTGAGAGATATTAAAGAATGAAGTTTCAGGCTGATGTATGAGTATATTTGATTTCTGGAAAACAGTATTTAAGAAAGAAGAGACCTCCGGAAAAAAAACTGTACGCGGCAGGAAGAAGTCCTCCGGCAGGAGAAAACCCCAGCCGGCAAGAAAGAGCGGTACCCGGCGTAAAAAGGTTTCAGGCAAGAAAAGCAAAAAACCCGGAGCCGGGCCTAAAGAAAAAAAGACAGTTAAAAAACTAAAAAGTAAAAAAAGCGGAAGCGGGAGAAAAAAAGTCTCTAAGAAGGTTTCTCCGAAAAGCCGCTTCAAACCAAAGAAAAAAGTATCAAAGTCGCCTAAAAAGGCGGCTCCCAAAATTAAGGAAAAAGAGATAGGGGTGGTAACCCATTATTTCGGAAAGATATCGGTAGGGGTAATAAAACTTAACTCTAAACTTTCAGCGGGCCAGAAGATCCATATAAAAGGGGCACATGATGATTTTTATCAGGTTGTCAAATCCATTCAGATCAATCATAAAAATATCGATACGGCCGGAAAAGGACAAGAGGTGGGAATTAAACTGAAGAAATCCGCTCATCAAAACGACAGAGTCTATTCGCTCATGGAATGATTCGGCGATGCCGATTAAAAAAGGAGGGTTAAATGGAAGGGGGGTTTAGGCTGGGGATTGCGGTTCTTTGCGGTATTATAGTTTTAAGTTTTTTTCTGCCCTGGGTACAGGTAGAGTCCAGTCAGCTTGGAGCCTTGACTGAGCTAATTGCCGGTAAAAGTCAGAAAAACATAGCTTCGGTAACCGGGCTTCAGATACCATTGATGGCTAACAGCGAAAATTCACGCCTGATAGTAAAGATAGCTCAGATATTCAATCCCGGCGTAAAAGGAGTGGATAAAAAAAGTTTTCTGGTTCTGGCCGTTCCCGGTTTTGCAATATTGGTTTTGGTTCTCTGCTCTCTGTATGGAAATAAAAAATGGGTGATTCTTACCTGGTCACTGTTGAGCATTTTAATCTTTGCGGCGGCATTATACAAAATAAAAAGTACCGACCTGGAAAAAGCTGTTTTACAGATAAGAATCGGTTTCGGTTTATGGCTGATTTTATATTCTTACCTGTTTATGGGCATTCTGGGGATAGCCGGGTTTTTAAAAATAACTGCAAAAGGACGAAAGTGAAAATTTAAATTTAGCCCGGGTACAGCCGTACAGATTCAGGGCGGTTTTTAGAGGGCCCGGATAACTCAGATAAAGAGAATATTAATTTTTAAATCTTCGCAGAAAGGAGGTAGGCATGAAGAAGTTTTTACTGGTCATTTCTATTTTTACGGTAGGCTTAGGCGGGTATGCCGGCGATTTAAGTACGGTAAACCAGGAAAGCGTGGATATTTTTATAAAGATTTTACCGGAGCTAAGGGAGATCGTTTCTGGCCAGCAGGGCGAGGCTTCTGTAAACGAGATAATGGTTAATTCTTATAAATATAAAGCCAAGCTGGAAGAATTGCTTAAAAAGTACGGTATTACAATGCAGGAGCTCACTATCCTCATGCAAAAGATAAGCTACGGTATAGCAATGGTCGAGATGCAGAAACAGAATATCTCTTCCGACACTTTCGGCCTGGGGAATATGCAGAGCATAAGCGAAGAAGAGCTTTCGGTTATTGAAAGAAATTTACCCAGGCTAAGAGAGGTATTTAT
>WJKZ01000156.1 GCA_014728785.1 Candidatus Omnitrophota bacterium | reverse complement strand
CTCTTGGATTATACATTTAACCTTGAACATTGAACTTTGAACCTTAACCCCTTGTCCATCGTCCCTCGTTCTTCTGCCCTCTGTTTTCTACCTTCTATCTTCTTGTATAATCCATGGACCATGAGCCATCAGCTATGAACTATGAGCCATTAGCTATGAGCTAAATAGGTGTTTGTTCTATTTGAGATTGTAAGCGTTTACATTTACTTAAGTCCAGGTATTGATAACAGTTGTGTCTGTATGTTATATTTTATGCGGACTTAGATTTATCGCTGGGGAGGCGATGGGTCTAAGTCTTTTTAATTTTGAGGAGGTGAATAATGAGCACTTACTTTTACACACCCGCCCCTAAAAAAAGTTTTTTCAGTTCTCCCCGTAAAATCCCTGATACCCTTACGGACAAGCGTATCTTCGACCGAAGAAAATGCAACTTCAGAATAAGCATAAAAGCCGTTAATAACAACAGTGAATTTGAAGCAAAAACTATAGATATCTCCCGCGGAGGTATGGGGATTGAGATAAATAAAAGACTTAATATAGGAGATAAACTTGAAATTTGGATACATTCAGAAGGACAGCTCGGTCCGATTCATAAATACGGAAGGCTGGTGTGGTTAAGAAAAAAAGATTATGCCTGCTATAACGGAGGTATAAAATTTGAGTCCTTAATAAGCAGTTACCACTGAGTCTTCCTGCGCCAGATAAAAACCTTATCCTTAGACCGCACTGCGTAAGGAAGCTTTACACCGCAACGTCCTCCCTTTTCTACCCTGCTCACCGGAGTATGTTCAACCTGTATATCTTCTACTTTTGCAAAAGACGCAGGAGTGGAACGGTTACCGATAAAAAGTAAAGTCTGGCCCTTCTTAAGTACTCCGTTTCTTACTAAAATTTCCGCTACGCTTATTTTTTTATAAAATTTCCTTACTTCGCCCAAATAAACTTTCTCATACTCGCTTTCAATATTGCTGCTGATATCGCAAGGCATGTTTTTGTAAAAACCTTCCGAAAATCCCCGGTTGTAAACCGAACGGGCTTCATTTATGAGTTTTTCCTTTAATTCCTGATTAAGTTCTCCCTTGAAAAAAGAATCTATGGCCCGGCGGTAAACGGAAGTTACGACTTTTATATATTCCGGAGAACGGATTCGTCCTTCTATCTTTAAAGCTTTAACGCCTGTCAATATCAGTTTATCTATAAATCCTATAGTACAAAGGTCTTTGGGGCTCAATACGTAATCTTTTCCGATTTCGTATTCGCACTCATCCTGGACGTCTTTGATTATAAATTCACGGCGGCAAGGTTGCAAACATTCCCCTCTGTTTGCCGAGTCAAAAAAAGAATATTGGGAAAGGAAACACCTGCCCGAGATACTAACACACATGGCTCCATGGATAAAAGCCTCTATTTCGCAATCAATTTTCTCTACCTCGCATAACTCTATTATTTCTCTTATATCACTCAAGTTGCACTCTCTGGCCAGAACAATTCTTTTTGCGCCCAGCCGGCTATAAGTTTTTAAAGCTCCTGAGTTGGCAACACTGGCCTGGGTAGATAGATGTATCTTTAAACCCGTGTCTTTAGCCATCTGAAAAGCCGCCATATCCCAGAGTATTACCGCATCAACACCTTCTTTCTTAGCAATTTTAAGAATATTTTCCACTTTACCTAATTCCCTGTTGTAAATTATCACGTTAAGGGCCAGATAACCGCGCTTTTTTTTCTTATGGATTGTATTCATAACTTTCCCAATTTCGCCCATATCGAAATTAGAAGCTAAATTGCGCATGTTAAGATTTTTGATGCCAAAATATATACTGTCGGCACCGCTGGCGAGAGCGGTAGAAAGAGCAGCCCAACTTCCGGCCGGAGCAACTAATTCCGGTTTTTCTCTTCTCCTTTCCATAGGTTTACTGGATTAGCGGGAAATATCTATCAATTTATAGGTCAGGGTACCGGCAGGCACTTCTATTTCGATTGTATCTCCTACCTCGTGGCCTAAAAGCGACTTGCCTACTGGTGAAGTTATGGATATAAGACCCCTGGCTGCATTAGCTTCGTCCTGACCGACAAGGGTATACTCTACCTCTTCATCGGTATCCGTATCAAGCAGCTTAAGACGGGCGCCTATAAAAGCCCTGTCTGTATCGATTTTGGTATCATCGATAATCTCAGCCCGGCTCAATTTCTCTTCCAACTCGCTTATTCTCTTCTCGTTCTCTGCCATAGCCTCTTTGGCTGCGTGATACTCGGCATTCTCTTTTAAATCTCCAAGAGAACGCGCGTGTTCAATGGCTTTTGAGATTTCTTTTCGCTTCGTGTTCTTTAAATCTTCTAACTCTTCTACAAGCCTCTCATAACCTTCTTGAGTTAAATGTACTCTTTCCATATAACCTCCTAACTGTAAATG
>WJKZ01000155.1 GCA_014728785.1 Candidatus Omnitrophota bacterium | reverse complement strand
TTCATATTGCGCGTGGCAAAACCCCATGCCGACAATAAGCGACAAGTAAATCCGGACGACTACGCAGGTAAATACGCCCTTGTAAAGGACAACAAGATTATCTTTGAAGGCACCAAAAACGAATGCCTCATTTTTCTACATAAACACCAAGGCCAGTCATGGAACTATGCCCTTAAGTACGGGGGCTATTCGATTTACCCGGTTAATGACCTCCCGCCCGGAGTTATCCGCATCCCCAAGGGAATGACCGAAGAAGGTTTTGCGTACAATCCTCAGAACACGCCTTGGGGTAAGGCCCAGAGCCAGAGAAAGCTCGACAAGGGCGTTACTTGGGTATCTACGAGCAGGCACGGCGGGATGATGGTTTCGGAAGGCTATGCAAATCGAAATCTCAGCAGGGCGGCCCGGAAACGGGCGCTCCGCTACGGCAAGTATTATTGTTATGAAGAAGATACGGCTTGGATGATACCGGCTTGGGAACTTCCCCAGATTTGGGATGACCTCTTCGCTTACATGGAGCAGGCTACACGCAAAGAGAGGCAGTTGTATCTCCTCGAAGGGCTTTCGATGTGGAACGCCGATTACCTCTTAGATATACACGAAACACCCATCCAGCCTCAATATGACATGTGGAGAAAGAGGCAGACCGAGCAGAAACTAAGGCAAATGCAGCATCCCAATCTTATCACGGCGGCAAAGAAGACGGATGACCCCAATATCATACAGGTCTGGACGGCCGACAATAATATACATTTCGTCACGGCGGAAAGCTACAGGGCGAGAGACCCCCGGTATCCCGCATATCTTACAGACATGATAGTTACCCATCCCCCAACGCCGAAAGCCATCGGGCCCGGTGGTTTTGTGTATAACCCGAAAGCCAAAGGCCCGGATGGTATGACCTTAGCCGAGCATGCCGAAGCATGGTGGCGCGAGCAGGGTAAGAAAGTCCCAAGGCGAAACACTAAGAAATGGAAGAAAATGTACGAAAAATGGGTGGCCTTCGCCTTTAAGGATTTTAGCAAGAATCCGCCCTTTGGCCGCACTACAAAGAAAGACCTTAAATTTTGGCTTTCAGGTGTAGATAAAAAGTGTTATTCGCTAAAGGTGGTTAAGCCCGGTAAAATTTACAAGCTTACACTTTATCCCGACCAGATTTCATGTCCGGATTTATGGAACAAGACAATATGGCTCCTTATCGGATTTTATCATGTCACAGCCTTAGGCCATGACGTATATGAAATAAGGCCTTGGGATGAAAAACATCCCATAGGGCTTCATGATAAAAAACCCCCTTACAGGACTCCGGAAAGGCCAGCCGCAAAACCGATAACAATCAAAGACATACAATCTCAGGGGCCGTTTATAGTAAATAAATTCGACTCCCAAGGAAATTTCATTGGTTACAATACTTATAATGACTTCAAAAAGGCTCAAGAAGCCGCTGCGGTCGCGAGTAAAAATTATTACTCAAGTTCAATCAAAAACAAGCTCGGGCAGACAATGGAAGAATATGCCCTGGGAAACCTCCAGCATCGTTATTGGGATAGAGCTATAAATCCAGCAGGAAGAGACAGGGGCGGTTCTGCTATCCCGAGATAAAGCTTGACAGGCGCTAAATTGTAGCTATACTTAAAACTTCAAGGCGTTAGGCTTTCACTTGGGAGGCAGCCATGTGAGCCTTAAGCACCTCCAGCCAGTTGGTTGGAAAAAGGCCGGTAAACCCGGCCTTTTTTGTAGCGTTGGCTACAAAAAAATAGAGCTCTACTTTCAATAATAAATTTTCAGATAATTACCCATGTACGTTCTAACTCTTGCAGGCCTGTTTCTCACGAGCCGTAGATGCATTTCATCCAAGCGCTCCTGTATCACCGTTCTATTCTCAAGATATTTATCACAACATTTTTTACATAGTCGCTTTAACACCCTTATATGGCGAGATTTAACAGCAAAGAATGTTGGTGCCCCGCACCATTTACATGTTGTGGATTCGGTGTAAAATATCGGTGTATTGTCGCCGCTAAACTTGGGGTAATAATTAGAATCTGATATTTCGCCGCTCTCTATGCTTATTACAAGACTGCATTCCGGACAGACAACATCTCCACAATGGAGTGTAACCTCATCACTATTAACAAAACAATCACATTCCCGGCAAGTTTTTTCACACATCAAAGACTCTTAAGCCTGTACCCGGTATCAAAATGTTTTAATGTTTGTTTCAAGTCTCTCAATGAAGCTTTCCCAAAATTCCTTAATTTTAAGAATTCTTCCTCTGTAGTATTTATAAGATGTCCAATGGTTGTAATCCCTAATTTATCAAACGCCCTTAGTATTTTTAGATGATTGTCATTCCAATGTATTTTTCTAACTTCAGTTTCTAATCCTTTATTTATCACGGAGTCATTGCCTTGACTTCGATTGCACTCCAACACTTTTTCCTCGAATCTTGTTTGTTTTTCATCATAAACCCAGAGCTCCTTGTTCCATGTTATAGCAACCGGAATTATTACGGCGGTCGGGTTCAGGTGGCGTAGCTCCCTAAGTAATGAACACAACCCCGTCTGGTTGTTCGGGGTAGGTCTTTTGGTAAATGCAACATAGCCGGGGTTTTTTACAATAACGTAGTACTTCAAGCTGTCTTTGATGGTTTCATTGTTCATTACTTTCTCATCTTTTATGTGTTCTAATATTATCTCTTCCAATTTTACTATCCTCTCTTGCGCGGCGGCGAATTGACGCTCCAATAATGCATAATTAGGTTGCCATTTGTCTCCCGGTACATCGGGGGATTTGCATTCCTCGCAAACAAGCTTGTTCGTAATACAGTCATAATAAAGGCAGTTGTAACAAGCTCCTTTCTTACCCATTCCTTTTTCCCTTCCTCTTCCTCTTCATTCCCTTCTTAACGGACTCCTCAACGGTCAGGCCTTCTTTTGTCATGGGCTTTGGCCCTTCTTTCATTAGAGTTTCAAACTCGGGGTCGGTTGCCTCAACCGGCTTATCTATAAACAGGTCATGTTGCATTACGCCTTCGGGGATGTCATAGTTGCCGATTACGAGCTCGGTTACCCGCTTGCCCTCGGTAAAGACATTCTCGGAAGTGTAAACGGTCGGGACTTCTCTTATCGTGAAGCCCTTATAGAGCTCTCTGGCCTCTTCGCAGTCATCAATGCTTAACATCCAGTATCCCTTGAACTTCCTTAGAATACCGGCGAGCTCTTCATGGTCGCTCATCGTAAAGTCGTTCGCGTAGCAGGCGACAGGATGCTTCGTGACACAGAAGTAAGGCGGGTCGCAGTAAGCGAAGACACGGCGATTCTTCGTCTTTTTGGTGGCTTTCTTGTTTACTATCTTGAGAAATTCCCGGAAGTCCCTGTTTTCAATGATAACATCCTTAAGCCTCTCAAAGATTCCCCGCCAATCGACTCCGTAAAACCCCGTCATCTTGTCGGTGCCGAGCGTAGAGCCCCATACCTCCTCGCCCGTAAAAAGGCGCATCGTGCCAAACGAGCTCTTAATCAGGTAGTAGGCCATCGCGGCCCGGATATAGGGCGTAATGTCTTTATAAGCCTCGGGGTTGCTCAAGGCCTCTCGATACTCATAGAAAAGCGCCCGGCTCTTCGGGTGGAAGGTCAGGAACGATACAAACTTCTCATGGAGTTCCGGGCTCCTGATGACCTTCCAGAGGTTAATGAGCACATCGTCCACATCACAAACCCATTCCTGCTTGCTCGGTTTCTTCCAGAAGAGAAGATGGCCCGCTCCGAGAAAAGGCTCTACATAGATATCATGTGGCGGGAACATCGTCACCAATTTACGCTTGAGACGATTCTTGCCCCCAATCCAGCTAAGCGGTGTTTCGATTTTCGACATTACTCAATCCTTTCAAATACCGAAGCGAGCGGGCCCTGCGAGCGAAGCGAGCATGATTGCGCGGCTACGCGCTCCACTTTCCCCTCCGGGATTTTTTCTCCCCCTCTTTTTTTTTATTTTCATCCAAGGAATAACTCCGCAAATACCGCAACCAACCCCTACATTTAGGGCGTAAAAGCTTACATGATTATTGTTTTAGAGTGTCTCTTCACTTTCGGGTTCTTTTGGTAATGTAAGGTACTTTTTCAAGACGCCGGGAACGGGCGGCCCATCTTCGATAAAATCCTCGTTTGTGGTATCCGGATTAAGATGAAACCAAGGCCATAATTCGTATTTCCTCCAATATTCCCTTTCCTTCTGAAAGCCCATCGGCAGATATTCTTCCGGAGGATGTTTGCACATTTTTAATGCTGCTCTTTTCTTCGCTAATCGGTCTTGAGTTTTTCTTCGAGCTCCTTGACCTTGTTAAGAAGGAAACGTACCGGGCATAATTCTCCCCTCTTATCGCGGTTTATTCCGAGCTCGCAAGTAACACATGGATTTTTACGGGCTATTGACTCTGGCGTTTTGTCATACTTACAGGGGTACCTTTCTGACATTTCACTCATCTTCGGGCTCCAAGTCTATTGCATCTGCGATAGCCTCTTCCTCTTCAAGTGTCATCTGCTCTGGTATGATAACTTCCTCGTTCTCCCCTTCGTCATCATCAAAGGGTTCCGAGCCAATAGGTAACACAACCTCTTCTATTTCATTATCATCGTAATGAAGGTTTACCTTAAAAATCTCCGTCACAACATAGTCGGCATCGCCGTCATCGTAGTTGTCGAGCGGGTTGTCCATTCCTTCATAGTACGGATGCCTTTGGCAAAAAAGATGGCCGAATTCATGTATAAATATCCCCTGTCTGTTTTCTTCCGACAATTCGACCATCATTGAGCTACAACAAACAGTGTTGGGATGATGCATTGTATGCGCGTAAAGTCTCGGCGGCAAACCCTTCTCGGCTTGCTCTTCGATACTTTCCTGATAAGCCTGCTCGGCGTCCGGGCATACATGTAAAACGACATTCTTGAATTCCGGCCTTCTATCTACCACAAAGGCCTTTACGACCTCGAAGCTTTGAACGACTTTTTTTAACGACTCGGAATTTATCTTTTCCATTCGTCACCGTCTTTTTTGTAAAATTGAGACATTAACCTTAATTGAGTTACCATATAACATTGTGCGCTATCCCGGCATCTGGCGCACCGCTTTACATATACCTCCCGGTTAAACTCATCCATTATGTCACAGTAATTGCCGAGACAGCCGGTCTTCTTATCCATGCAGGCCTCGCGAAACTTCGCATAGGCCGCCTCTTTTTTTCTGAATTCTTCATCGTTGTTGGCAAAGGGGTTTTCTCCGGAAGCCCCTACGAAGTCTTCCGGGAGTCCGTCCGGGATTTCCGGGAAGGATTTGTCTTCTGTCATTTTCTCTCCATACACCAGATAAATAATGTCATTAAAGCGCCAAACGAAACCTCGAATCTCTCGGGCGTTAAATATACCAGAAAAACAAGGGCTATTACAAGCAGATATATTGCCATTTTTTGTTTACGTTTCATTACCACCTGTACTCTTCGCCCTCTTTATTGGGGTCTTCCCAATGCTGAAACTTGGGCATTACACCGCCTGCCTTATCCTTGTACCCCTGCCAGTAGCCGTTGGAATATCCGAAGTCTCTTTTGTGCTGCAAGCCTTCTTTGAATGTCACTACCAGCTTGGAATGTATTTCCGGGTCAACAAGCGTCTTTGCGGCCTCGGAAAACTTCACCAGAAGCCCGTTAGAGAGCTCCGTGCTGGCAAGTGTGAGCTCGGTTTGGGCTTTTTTGTTTTCATCGCGGTCGCGGTAGCCTTCCGTGTAGCCAACGCGATAAGATATGTCCTGCTCTTCGTTGAAGAGCTCCTCGGCCTTCGTGCAGATTTCATGAGCGGGAGAGGGCAGGCAGGGCATTCTTTGCGAGGCCTTAGTGGGCTTTCCCCCTTTGATAGCCGAAGGAATGAGCACTTCCACGACCTTTTCCTCTTTCTCGTTGGGGACTCCGATTGCCTCACAGGCATATCTCTCGAAAGCATCCTCCACACTTTCATAAATGGGCTTTTTTACCACGCCATTTTTGGTAGCGACATCTCTTTCTCCTGTTTGCTTTAACTCAAACATTCTTCCTCCTACTTGGCAAAAACTATCAAACCTTCCTTCATCACTCCAATATAACTAAAACCTAATTTATTTACCTCCATTTTACTGTTTATAAGGTTAAATTTTCCATCGGTACATACGGCCGCGATACCGCCGCTAAAAGGAAAGGCCCAGTCATAATCACCGCTTACCTTCCGGCCGGTTTTGTCTATGTAAAACCATTTTTCGTTATCGCCCATCACCGGCGCAACGCCTTCATTGAAACTTTGCGCATATCTAAATGATGGCCCTATCTGGATGGCTCCATTGGCGTCTATAAAACCGAAAAGAGAATCCTTGGAATACGGCCCGAGGCCGCCTGAGAAATTATAGAAATTACATGTAGAATCTTTATAAACATACTTGCCTTTGCGGTCGATAAACCCATCTTTAACCGCCGCAACGCCATCTATAAAGCTTCCGGCCGATACAAAGGCCGGGGATATAAT
>WJKZ01000015.1 GCA_014728785.1 Candidatus Omnitrophota bacterium | reverse complement strand
ATCTAAATTGCCGGGGTTAAGGCCTGCCGAGATTATTAATTTAACCCCTCCTTCGATTATCTTTTTTGCTTCTTTTAAGACAGAAGTATCCAGGATTTTACGGCCGGATTTCTTCTCCCCCAATTTTATATCCAGTAAAAATGCATCGACTTTATAACTTTTAACCAATCTGGTTATATTTTGATTTTGGGGAAATAAAGTTTTTATGACCCGGAATTTTTTACGGAAAAAACTGCAGTAAGAAGGTGATTCTGCGCCGTGAAACTGTAAAACGTCAAGGCCGAGAGAAACAGCAACTCTTTCTGCCTCCTCTTTCTGTTCGTCCAAAAACACTCCTACCCTGGTTATCAGAGGACCGAGTTTAGCAATAATCTTTTTTGCTTCTTTTGCTTCTATAAAACGGGGGCTCTTCTTTGTAAAAATAAAACCCAAAGCATCCGCTCCCAATGAAGAAGCCAGTAATGCGTCTTCAGTATTTGTAATCCCGCAAATCTTAATTTTTATCATTTACCGAAAGAATGAAGATTGATTTTAGGCATCAAGATGCAACTCCTGTATCCTGCTCTTTATATCCTCCGATTGCATTAGGGCTTGTCCGATAAGAACAGCATCTATACCTAAACCTTTTAAAACCAGTATATCTTTTAAAGAATTTATCCCGCTTTCACTTACCTTAATTACATCTTTGGGTATAAAAGGCACTAAATTCTTAGAACGCTCCATATTAACCTGTAAAGTATGAAGGTTGCGGTTATTTATGCCTATAATATCTACCCCGGCCTTTATGACTTTTTTGAGCTCTTTATGGGTATGTACTTCAACTAAAACATCCATACCTAAATCCTTGCTGAAATTATACAATTGCTTTAATTTTTCTTCGCTCAAGATAGCCATTATGAGAAGAACCGCATCTGCACCGACCGCCCGCGATTCAAGTATCTGGACTTCGTCCAGGATAAAATCTTTTCGCAGTATGGGAAGCTCAAGTTCTTTGCGTATATCTTCTATGTAATTAATCTTCCCCAAGAAATAATCTTCCTCTGTAACTACAGAAACTGCATTAGCTTTTGCACCACTAAAAGCCCTGGCTAACCTCAGGGGTGAAAAATCCTTACGCAACACTCCGCAGGAAGGAGAAGCTTGTTTTATTTCGGCTATTAAGGAAATTTTTCCTTCTGATTTTATGGCCTTTTTAAAAGATAGAGGAGGCGCCGACTTCTTTATCAAAGAAAGAAAAGCTTCCCTGTTTTTTTTGAGAACTTCTACCCTTTGCTTCTTAGCCTCAAGAATAAGAGAAAGTATCTTATGCATTTTCTTCCAAAAACTCTTTGAATTCAGTTATCTTACTCTTAGCTTTACCGCTATCTATCAGCTCCGAGGAAAGTTTTACGCCTTCCTTGAGATCTCTTGTTTTGCCCAAAACATAAAAACAGGCTGAGGCGTTAGCTAAAACAACATTCCGCGGGGGGCCTTTTTCCCCCTTAAGCACATCTTTTATCAATCGGGCACTTTCTTTTACATTTCTGACAAGCAAATCTTTCAAAGTGACCTTTTTTAGTCCAAAATCAGAAGGCTTCAAAGTAATGTTTTCTATACTCCTCCCTTTAAGGTAAGAAACATGTGTCGGACCGGTCAAAGAAATCTCATCTCTCAAGTCTTTTCCAAAAACAACAAATGATTTTTTAACCCCCAATTTTTTTAAAACCCTGGCCAGTATATCACAAAGATAGCGGCTGTGAACCCCCAAAAGCTGATGGGTAGCAAACGCGGGGTTGCACAGAGGCCCCAGTATATTGAAAATACTTTTGATGCCTATCTCTTTTCTTAACGCTGCCACCCGCCCTAAAACAGGATGATAAAGGGGTGCATAAAGAAATCCTATGCCGATTGTCTTTATAGATTTCTCCATAACATGAGGTTTTACATTTATGTTTACCCCTAAATGCTCTAAAACATCGGCGCTTCCACAGGTAGAAGACATTGCACGGTTGCCATGCTTGGCTACTTTTACACCGAAAGAACTTACTATAAAAGCAACTGCTGTGGATATATTGAACTTATTTAATCCGGAGCCACCTGTACCGCAAGTATCCATTACAATATCATCCTGCTGCTCTATATCCAGGAAGGTGTCCTTCACCTTTATTTTATGGCAGTTATCTCTTATAACTGTAGCTGCCGCGGATATTTCCGCTAAGCTTTCTCCTTTAAGGTTTAAGGCAGTTAGGAAAGAGGCAATCTGAGCGTCTGTTGCCTTATTTTTAAATATATCCTCAAAACACCTTTTTGCTTCCTGAAAATCCAAATTGTGTCCTGAGACTAATTTTTTTATAGCTTCTTTCATCCTGTTTATATATTTAAGAAATTTTTAAGCAGCTTTTTTCCTTCATGGGTCATTATGGACTCGGGGTGAAACTGAACACCAAAAAGAGGGTACTTTTTTTCTTTTACTCCCATTATCACCTCCTCTTTAGTCCAGGCCGTAAGCTCCATATTGGAAGGCAGAGTTTTTTTATCTATAACAAGAGAATGGTATCGGGTGGCTTCAAAAGGATTCTTTATGCCTTTAAATATATCTTTTCTGTTATGGTAGACTTGCGAAATTTTTCCGTGCATAATTTCAGAAGCTTTTATTATTTTAGCGCCGAATAAACTGCCTATACATTGATGTCCCAGGCATACTCCCAGAATAGGTATCTTTTTATAAAATTTTTCTATGAGAGAACAGCTTATACCTGCGTCTTTGGGACGACCTGGTCCGGGAGAGATAACTATTCTGTTAATCCTCATTTTTGCTGCATCAGATAAAGTAAGCTTATCGTTGCGATAACAAACAGTTTCTACGCCCAGCTCCTGAAGGTACTGAACCAGATTATAAGTAAACGAATCATAATTATCTATAACTAATATCTTCATTATTTAAACACGTTTTACTTTTGCTCCTAACTTATTAAATTTATTCTCGATATTCTCATACCCGCGGTCTATATGATAAACTCTCAATATCTGACTCTTTCCCTCAGCTGCCAGAGCTCCTACTACCAGAGCTGCAGAAGCCCTTAAATCGGAAGCCATAGTCTCTGCTCCATAAAGCTTTTGTTTACCTTCAATTATAGCATACGGCCCGGACCTTTGAATAGAAGCACCCATTCTGTTAAGTTCGGCCACATGCATAAACCTGTCCGGATAAATCTTTTCGGTTATCAGTGATGTTCCTTTGGCAAAACATAAACAACTCATAAACTGAGCCTGTAAATCAGTGGGGAAACCCGGATAAGGTAAAGTAGTTATATTAACCGGCCTTAGCTTATCTGCCCGTATATCAATTGAGGAATTGTTTTTTAAAGCCAGAGTTGCGCCAATTTGTTCGCTTATGTTAAGGACCGAAGTAAGATGTCCGGTTTCTACACCTTCTATTGTTATATGCGATTTAGTAGCCAGAGCTGCTGCTATAAATGTACCGGCTTCGATTCTGTCCGGAATTACTGAAAATTCACATCCGTTTAATCTCGTTACACCCTTAACCGTTATTAAAGGCGTCCCTTCGCCGCTTATCCTGGCCCCCATAGCTTTCATAAAGTGAGCCAGACAAATAATTTCCGGTTCACAGGCAGCATGTTCTATAATTACCTCGCCCGGGTTAAAGACGGAAGCCATAAGCACATTGGCTGTGGCCAAGACGGAAGAACCGAATGCT
>WJKZ01000154.1 GCA_014728785.1 Candidatus Omnitrophota bacterium | reverse complement strand
CCTTTAAAGTCTCCTCCAAAGTCGATTCGCGTACTGTTCTGGATATGATGGGGGCGGAAAAGTTGCTGGGTAAGGGGGATTTGCTGTTTTTAAAGCCGGGGGCAGTCAAATTGATACGGACCCAAGGCTCTTATCTGGATGATGAAGATATAGGAAAATTAGCTCACTTTTTAAGAAATCAGGGTAAACCCATCTATGAGGAGGGCATTGTTGAAACTGAAAAAAAGAACAAATTAGACATAGAAGGGGATGAACTTTTTGAAGAAGCTGTTAAAATAGTATTACAGGCAAGGCAGGCTTCCGGCTCAATTTTACAGCGCAGGCTGCGTGTAGGCTATACCAGAGCTGCTCGTCTCCTTGATTTAATGGAACAGGAAGGGATAGTAGGTCCTTTTTGCGGGAGTAAAGCCCGGGAAATAATAGTAAACCCTAATAATTATTTAGCCGAGAGAGGGTGGTTATGATAAAGGAATTGTGTCGTAAACTTAAAGAGAAGAGAAAAGAGATGGGTTATACACTGGAGGAGGTGGTAGAAAGAACCAAGCTTCACCCTTCAGTTGTAAGAGATATAGAAAGCGGCAATATTCATAATATAAGTCCGGTCTATCTTAAAGGTTTTATCAGAATTTACGCGTCTTTTTTAAACGTTGATACAGGCTCGGCGCTGGAGGAAATAACACCGCCTTCAAAGATTCCCCGCCGGAGAGAACCGAAAACTAAAAAGAAGGATTACACTCGTATTGCCGCTAAGTTTCTGGAACGTTTGACCGGCTTGGTTTCCAATATCCCCCTGAAAGTTAAAAAAGGAGCTATACTTGTTGTTTTGGCTTTATTGGCGGCCTGGCTGCTTTTTTCCGGTTTGCGTTGTGCGGTCAAAAAAACCGCTAAGTTTTTTAACCGGGCTAAACCACAGAAGGTCGAAGCTCCTGCCGAGACTCAAGCCCCCATGCCCCAGATAGATACTTCCAAAGAGATAGTTGTGTCTCTCACCGTCAAAGATAAACTTTTCGCCAGAGTCAAAGTTGACGGCGATATCCTTTTTGAAGGAATACTTAACAGAGGAGCAGTAGAGAGCTGGAAGGCGGATAAAGAGATAGAACTCAAACTAAGCGACGGCTCTGCGGTTTACCTGGAAGTCAACGGAAAGCCGGTTCCCACTTTGACTTCTATGCACAAGCCTATAAAAAGTTTAAAAATAACTCCTTCGGGAATCAGCGTAGATAAATGACTTTGGCGGTTTGGTTATCTTTATTTTAATCTACCGGTTTAATTATTCTTACAGGTTATGGGAAGTAATAATAAATTCTCGATAGTATCCTTAGGATGTTTCCGTAATACGTATGATTCCGAAATTGTGGCTCAAAGATTTGAAGACCGGGGATATAAGTTTGTACCTCTATGGAAGAAGGAGGCTTCGGTTTCAAAAAAAGCGCCTCTGGATATACTTATAGTCAATACCTGCGGTTTCATAGATAAAGCCAAAAAGGAATCAATTGATATTATAAGAGAAGCAATAGACTACAAAAAGGAGAAAAAGACCAGGAACTTATATGTTTTCGGTTGCCTGGTTCAGAGATATAAAAAGCAACTTGCCAGAGCTTTTCCTGAGGTTGACCAGTGGTGGGGGGTAGAGCAGCTTAATGCCTCGAATTCCGTTCATAGAGATATTTCTCCTTCCTGGAGTTACTTTTTAAAAATTTGCGAAGGATGCCTTAACCGCTGCAGTTACTGTGCTATACCGCTTATCAAAGGGGGTTTGAGGAGTAAACCGGTTAAGGATATATTAACTGAGGTAAGAATGGCTGATAAGAACGGTACTAAAGAGTTGAATATAATAGGACAGGATATAACAAGCTGGGGCAAAGATTTCCGACCTCAAAAAAACCTGACCGGTTTATTAGAGAATATATTAAAAGAAACAAGTAACATAAAATGGGTCAGGCTTATATATACTCATCCCCGTCATATTACAGATTCCCTGATAGAATTGATAGCAACTAATAAAAAGGTATGCAAATATATAGACCTGCCTATACAGCATATAAATGACAGGCTGCTTAAAAAAATGAACCGCAAGGTTACAAAAAGTCAGATTAAAAGACTTATTAAAAAAATAAGAAAAATTATGCCTTCTTCTGTAATAAGATCTTCAGTTATCACAGGATTTCCCGGTGAGACAGAAGATGATTTCCGGGAACTGCTTGATTTTTTGAAAGAAGTCAAATTCGATAAGTTAGGAGTCTTTACTTACTCTCGTGAAGAAAATACTCCTGCTTACAACTTTGGTTCCCAGGTTCATCACCAGACAAAAAAACGGCGGTTCAGCAGGATTATGGAACTTCAGCAGAAGATATCCGCTGAAAGCCTCATAAAATTTCTGGGCAAAGACCTGCAGGTATTGATTGAGGAAAGAAAAGAAGATATATTTATAGGAAGGAGCGAGTATGACGCTCCGGAGGTTGACGGACTGGTTTTCTTAAGAAAGAAAGGATTGAGGCCGGGAGATTTTTACAGGGCAAAAGTAGTGGGAGCCTATGATTACGACTTATTGGCTGAATAAATTACTCTGGAGAAATTTATGAATATTTCCAACAAACTCACTATTTTGAGGATTGTTCTGACCTTTATCTGCATAGGCCTGATTTTGAAAAATGACCTGGCAGGCCTATGCTGGGCGGCATTGGTTTTTCTCCTGGCTTCCTTAACAGATTTTTTGGACGGATTTCTGGCCAGGAGAAAAAAACTTACCTCCGATTTCGGAAGGCTCATGGACCCTATAGCCGATAAGATTCTGATTGTAGGCGTGTTTTGCGCTTTCCTGCAATTAGGAGTAATAAATGCCTGGATGGTCAGCCTGATAATGCTCAGGGAATTTATAGTTACTGGTATGCGTTTGTATGGCCTAAATAAAGGTATTGTACTGGAGGCAAAGAAACTGGGTAAGCATAAAACTTTTTCCCAGATTATAGGGATTTGTGTAATATTTTTTACCCTTATTTTATCTAAATTTCTTCCTTCCAGCAGAGGGGTTTATTTTCTCTATCACCGTTTTATCCCGATTATAATGTGGTACATTGTAATCATCACCTTATTTTCGGGTATTTATTATTTCTGGGTTAACCGCAAAGCCATAAAAACTTTTTAAACAGGTCTTAGGTTATAATGCATTTTAGGAATATAACGGTATTGTCTTTAGCAAGCCTTTTCGGAATAGGCTATTCTCCCTATTTTTCCGGGACACTCTCCTGTATTCTGGCGTTAAGTATTTTTCTTCTCATAGAAAGCAATACTGTCTTTTTCTCCCTGACGATAGCGAGCGTGGTCCTTGCTTTTGCTATTTCAGGGGTAGCGGAAAAAATTCTGAAGGAGAAAGACAGCAAAAAGATAGTTATCGATGATTTTTCAGGGATGCTTGTTACTTTCCTTTTCATACCCAGGACCCCGGCTTTTATAATATCCGGCTTTTTTCTTTTCCGGATGCTTGATATGATAAAGATACCTCCCGCAGATAAGCTGGAGGAGTTTCCCGGCTCCCGGGGAGTGGTAGGAGATGATTTAGTAGCAGCTCTTTATGCCAATTTAATCCTTCAGACAGTAAGGTTGCTGCTGAAATTAAATTTTTGATTTCATTCCTTTACCGGGAATCCGCACATTTAAAGGAAGCTGATTTTTGCCTCAGAGGGGCGCTCTGAATATTATCTCGTATTCGGCTCCTTTAGGGG
>WJKZ01000153.1 GCA_014728785.1 Candidatus Omnitrophota bacterium | reverse complement strand
CGGCCCGGACAGCCTGAGAGCCCCACCAGCCACGGAAGAGGTAACTCTCAAAGGCAGTCTGTCCGGACCGTTTTGTTCGTATCTTACTGTACAGAACTGATATGCCGGAAAGTAAAAAGCTCATTATCGTAAAAATAATCATTGTTATTGAAAAAAGTATGTTTGAAGTTAAATCCCCCATCAAAATTAAACTCGAAATAAATAGCATGTTTTTAGTACTGCTTACCTGAACTTTAGGAGCATAAACAGACATTTTATTCTCTGATGTTTCCCTTTCTATATTAGCCGCATTTTGCATTGAATTTTTATGTGCTGCGACATAAGGTAAATAAATTACACACTTTTCATTTACCACAATTCGCGATTCATCACTCTCGGCCACGGGAATTGTATATTCGCCTTCTGCATCTTTAGCCACTATAACCAGTAAGACGCGGTTAAACTCAGCCGCTTCATTAAACACAACTGTCCAGTCAATAGAATGAGTTTCTCCCTCATCCAACTGAGGTACCCAAAACTCTTCCGCAAATATCTGGGCGTATTTTCCGGGCTCATACTCATTCTCTAAATCGAGAAGCTGAAGAAGTACTGTGGTAGGTTCTCCGAGGTTATTGGCGATAACTTCGGTATTAAGTGTGGTCTCCTCACCCACCAGAACTTCGCGGGATATATCGCCTATATTTGAAGCTTCAACCGGATACTCGGCTATAATGGAAGATTCATCACTCTCGGCCACGGGAATTGTATATTCGCCTTGTTGGTCCTGAACTGCTAATCTCAAAACGACACGGCCAAATTCTCCGGGTTCATTAAAAACCATATTACAATCTATCTGATAATCATTTACTCCGTAAGGTATAATAAATTCCTGCGGAGGTAATATTTGATTATACTCATTGGCTGCATCCAATAATTGAACTTCTACGGAAATTTCGGAATCTGTGTTGTTGACAGCCGTTAAAGTAACAGTGAGCGGATAACCCACCAATAAATTACCGGGCACATCGCCTATCGACTTAACTGTTACGGGATATTCGACGCTAAGCGTAAATTCATTACTGGTTTCTAAAGAAACTGTATAATTTCCGTCTTCATCCTGTGCGAGCACAACCACTCGTGAATCTTCATATACAACCGGCTCTAAAGGTACAGACCAGAGAAGTTCTGCATCAACACTTCCTTGTGCGGGAACCAGCATTTCATCAGATATAGCTAACTCATAATTATCGGGACCATAAATAACCTGCATCTTTACGAACTCATCCTCCTGGCCTGTATTGTATACGGTCGAGCCAAAGACAAATTCTTCTCCTACAAATACTGTTGTATCTTCCATAACGATGGGGTCAACGACAAGGTCTTCGACCGAGTTTATACCGGCCGGAGATAAAATTCCGGCTAATTCACCTGCCTCAAATTCTATAGACAGATTCCGGGAAATTTTCTGTACGCTCTTGACCTCTTCGCCGTTATTTAAATAAGCTGCATCCCGGCTTTGTATACCTGTCTCTGTATCTTGTGAAATAACATGGTCTATTTCATGGCGCATTACTAAATTAAGAAGCGGCTGGTATGAATAATCCCGGAGTAGAATATGATTGAGATTTATTTTATTTAATTGAGGCACAGATGAACCTACAAAGCTCCCCCCTGATAAACCGATAACAAACGACTGGTTCCTAAGACCCGATTCAGACAAAGAAGCTTCCAGCATATTTATCTGCTGTCTGCTTAAATTGTTTCCGTCAATAGAGATTTCTCCGTTTCCAGCGATGTTGACAGCTATGTTAACCGGCACAATTTCTTCTGTTGGATTAACAAGATAACCCGGAAATTGCTCAAAATGGTACAAGTAAATCTTATCCCCTATATGATATATCGAATTTTCATCAAGGCCGTTTAAGCTATAGACAATTGCCAGAACATCACTTATGTCATATGTTCCTTCGATTATATCGGGATAAATATTCTGAATGTCGCTGTCACCTGCGGCCATTTCTGCTATACTCCACAGGGTATCGTTGGGCCCCTTTATTTGATAGAATATACCCACCTCATCAGTATCAAAGGGAGAATCCGCAGAAACAATTTCCGCAGCAGAGACACTTTCTGATTCAGAAACAGGTTCAGATATTATAACTTCGGTATTTTCGCCGAAATATTCAAAATCTACTGAAGCCGGAATCGTCAATTGGGTAATTCCGGGATGGAGCAAACCCTTATTATAATAATTAAAGATAGGTTCAAGATTGGCTGCTTCCGTAGCTGATAAGCCAAGGCGCGTTGCTATGTTAAACCAACCATCTCCTGAATAAACTTCGACTTCCACATCATAAAGTCTGTATGCCCTAATCATCCACTGAAAACTGGATGAAAAATATAAATCGGCATCTAAGGCTGTCCATAATGTAACCCTCTCATATTTATTTAAAGGTTCACCCCCTTTAAGAGTATCTTTTATTGCCGCTTCTATCTCTTTACCTGTCTGGAGTTCCCCGGATTCAATCGCATTCCATATTTCCCGGAAATTAGGAGAAAGGGTAGTCATCCAGTCATTTTCTACTATAAAAGGGGCTTTGTAGCCGGCCACCATTGTCCCTACAAAGAGCGGGTCCTCCCAGTTAACAGTCATATTTGCTGAGGCGGTATCGCGTAACATACCTAAGAATGCGGCCATTACCCAGATACTTGCTCTATCGTTATTAAGCATATCGGCTATCTCTTCATCGCCTGTCCCGGACCAATCAGGATTATAACCAAAGGCTGCTAAAACTTCTGTCAATGCTCCTTCTGACTGCTGGTCATAAAGTATAGCTGTCCTTGCGGTATCTACGCTAATCTGAGCAATACCGTGAGTATTTCTTAAATTACCTCCCCAATCTTCTATGTCACCAACGAATGGCTGAACATCTCTTTCAAACAGCTCTCTCATTAAAACTGTTGCCCCAACACGTGTAGGCATATCGTAATACTCCATTGCCGCATGCATGGTCTGGCGCAGAATAATTGCCTCGGTATCGTGAGGACCGTCACCCAAATACCTTCGGATATTTTGCTCTATAAACTCAGCGGTACGCCAATCGATAACCGCAGGTCCCATATCGAATTCCGGCATGCCTTCTATAGTATTCATACGAACCGGAATCCCTGAAGGTGTAAACTCAAGATAAGGGTCCTCCTCTATGCTCCGGGCTTTCTGAATAAGCACTCTATTTGGAGAAGGCGGAACAGTTGCAGGCTCTGCTGTGCATCCGGAGGAAACAACAGCGCCTCCGAACAAAAGAATTCCTAATGCTACTTCATCGGGTATGGCCGGTGTTAAAAATATAAGGCCGGTTACAACTAAGCCGCCGCCTATTAATGTTATGCTTTCTCCGTATCTGTTCCAGAAAGAATTATTTCCGGCAGAATGAGAATCAGCATGGAGCGAATCCTCACTGGCTACTAAAAATTCCCCTGCATAGAAAGGCTTATTTCTTTCTATAGCTAAACTGTAAAGAAAATCGGTTGTGTTTTCTTCTATTCCTTCAACCTTAACCCAGCTTCTATCATCCCGGTTTAGGTATATATTGTTG
>WJKZ01000152.1 GCA_014728785.1 Candidatus Omnitrophota bacterium | reverse complement strand
GTTGCAGATGCGCTTATAGTCGGCCTTAATCGTGCCGTCCCCCTTGCGGCGGAGCACCACCTGCATCCTTTTGCCGGTTATGACCACGTTCATTCATTCACCACGCTCAAAATTGCTCCTGGAATTTTGCCAGTGGCGCACGACACGTAGTCGAATCCCAGCTTCCTTGCGACACGGATCGAAACGGGATCTCCCCCGTGTTCGCCGCAAATGCCCAGTTTAATGTTATTTCTCTTTTTTCGTCCCAAATCCACTGAGATTTCTATGAGTTTACCTACCCCTTTGGTGTCGAGAGACTGAAAAGGGTCTTTTTCGTAAATTCCTGCGTTGGTATAATCACCTAAAAATTTTCCGGCATCATCGCGTGAAAACCCGCACCCCATCTGAGTCAAATCATTAGTGCCGAAAGAAAAGAATTCAGCGGTCTCGGCTATCTCATCTGCAGTCACGGCAGCGCGCGGAACCTCTATCATAGTCCCGATTTTGACCTCAAAGGGAAGCTTGCGTATTTTTCTTTTCTTTTTGATATCCTCTATCGTCCTTTTAATAATATCGGTCTGAAGCTCTAACTCTGCTTTATTTCCCACCAGAGGAACCATTATTTCCGGTTTAACCCGAATACGTTTTTTGCTTACACTAAAAGCAGCTTCTATTATGGCTCTGGTCTGCATTTCGGTAATCTCCGGATAAGTTATTCCCAGACGACAACCGCGATGCCCCAGCATGGGGTTGGTTTCCTTAAGTGCCTCGACGATATTCTTAATATCGGATAACTTCATACCCAGAGCATTAGCCAGTTCCTGCTGGCCCGTTTTGTCGTGCGGTAAAAATTCATGCAGGGGCGGATCCAGCAGACGTATAGTACAGGGCAGCCCTTTCAGGGCTTTAAAGATACCTTCAAAATCTTTGCGCTGCAAAGGTAACAGCTCTTTTAATGCTTTGAGGTATTGTTCTAAAGGTTTCTTAAGTTCTTTTTTTATCCGCTCTTTTTCTTCCTTCCCCGTTTCCTGTTCTAATAAATTACGTAATCTCTTAACGGTCGGAGCAACTACTATCATTTTTCTAAACGATATTATACGGTCTCCCTCAAAAAACATATGTTCCGTACGGCACAATCCTATACCTTTTGCGCCGAAATCTACGGCTGTCTTGGCATCTTTGGGAGTATCGGCATTAGTCCTTATCCCCAGCTTTTTAATCTCCTCGGCCCACTTCATTATAATCCCGAAAGGCCCGCTCATCTTAGGAGGTATCAATTTTATTTTACCCAGATAGACCGCACCCTTGTTGCCGCTTATGGATACCCAATTCCCCTGTTTAACGGTATTGCCGCTAGCCGACATTTTTTTGCTTTTTTCATCAATCGTAATATCGCCTGCTCCGGCCACACAACATTTACCCATACCCCGGGCCACAACCGCAGCGTGTGAGGTCATGCCTCCCCTTGCCGTCAAGATCCCTTTAGCTGCATGCATGCCCCGGATATCTTCGGGAGAAGTTTCAAGACGACACAAGATGACCTCTTTACCCTCTTTTTTCCATTCCTCAGCCTCTTTTGCGGTAAATACCGCCTGACCTACCGCTGCTCCCGGAGAAGCCGGCAAGCCTTCCTCGGAGAAAACTTTGGCCTTTTTCTGGTCTTCGATATCAAACATAGGATGCAGGAGGTGATCTATCTGCTCGGGCTGTATACGGGATACTGCAGTTTCTTTACTGATTAATTTTTCTTTTACCATATCCACTGCTATTTTCACGGCAGCATGAGCGGTACGCTTACCCGTGCGTGTCTGCAGCATATAAAGTTGATTTTTCTCTATGGTGAACTCAAAATCCTGCATGTCTTTATAATGCTTCTCCAGTTTGGAGCGTATGGTAATCAGTTGGTTGTAAATGTTTTTATTCTCGCTTTTTAATTTTTCTATAGCTAAGGGAGTCCTTATTCCTGCGACTACATCTTCCCCCTGAGCATTCATCAAATACTCACCATACAATCTGTTATCTCCAGTCGAAGGGTTGCGGGTAAAACCTACACCCGTTCCTGAATCATCACCCATATTTCCGAAAACCATAGTCTGGACATTAACCGCAGTCCCTATCAGCCCTTTTATATCATGTATCTCTCTGTAGGCTATAGCCCTCTCGTTATTCCAGGAACCGAATACGGCATCGATTGCATGCTTTAGCTGGATTTTGGGGCCTTGGGGAAAATTTGATTTCTTATGCTTTTTGTATATAACTTTATATTTTTTGACCAGTTCTTTTAAATCATCAACTCCCAGGGCAACATCCGGAACAACTTTATTCAAAGCTTCCTGAACCAGCGAGTTTGCCTTTTTTAATCCTTTTGAGTTAGCTATCTTTCTTTTTATCTCCTCAAGTGCCGCAT
>WJKZ01000151.1 GCA_014728785.1 Candidatus Omnitrophota bacterium | reverse complement strand
TAAGTCTTTGCTGCTGAATCATTTGTGTCAATCTCTAAATATAGATCTTTCTTATCGACTTTACCCCACAATCTCAGCTCATTAAAATTATCTGTATTGACAAAAACAAGAAAAGAAAACGGCTTGCCCCCTTTTTGCTTCTCTCCTTTCTTCTCAAAATATAAAAATACTAAAATGTCTTTTTTGAGATTACCAAGGTTCAAAAGGGGGAAAAACAAAAAACCTTTCTCGGCGTAAATCCTGTTAAGATACTCGTAAGATTCCATTTTGGACATCAACTCTTTAGCCTCGCCAAACTTTTTGCTTTGTTCAGATAAAGGTAGACGGTTAATTACATCCTTCATCTGACCTCTAAGAGAAAGAGTACTTTTTAAGACCTCTATAAATCTTTTTATGAAGTCGGCAGAATATTTATCTTCGGAAGCCATATGCTTTAAGGCAAGCCTTAAGCTATTAGCTAAATCGGCTGATTTATCGGTATTACTGCTTTTAGCAATTTTTAAAATATTTAAAATCTTCTCAATTGAATCCATAAGCGATTTATCCAGTAAAGCCCGTGTTAGGAGATTTGAATAATCAAGCGTTGCTTCCGTTCCTCTGTATTTACCTTCCATGTTGGGCTTGGCCGAATCTAAAATTTTATACCGGCCGGCAATTTTTGCCTGCAAATCTAGCAGCTTATCCTCAACTCTCATCCCACATATCCTCGTTTTTTAATACAGCAAGCCTGAGCTTTAACTCCCCCATACCCATATTCATACTCTGGGCTATATCCTCTATGCTTAAACCCTGTTTTAAAAGAGAATAGAGAGTGTTATAACTCTTATCCCTGCAAAGTCTCTTTGCGGATTCGACTTCTCCTGATTCACTTTTAGGCTGGAGCGGCTCTTCAGGCATCTCTTCTTTCAACTGTTTTAATTCTTCTATACAGGCCTTGCCCTCCTCCATAAGTGCCTGAAAGTTACGTCTTTCCTCTTCAATTTTCAACCGCTCAGCCTTTACTTCCTCAAGGCTTGATTCGATTAAAGAATGCAACTCTTCTACATCCTTATCTAAATCTTCCTTTATGTAGTCAATGCCACCCTCCTGGCCGGAAGTATCACGGTTACCCTGAAATTTAGACTTTAAAAAATTCAGGACCCAGAAGTTAATTACACAAACAAAACCGCCGACAAAAAGAATCGCAAAAAGATATTTCATTATTCCTCCGACTCTACACTCATTAACAATTCGGTAAATTTTCCGGCAGACCTCATATTTCTTATGCAGTTCTCATCTATCATGCTGCCCGCAGGAATTATCAACTCCCCTTCGTTGTCTCTTATATCCCGTCCCACTCTTTTCCCCAGGAGAAAATCTGCCTGTCTCTTTTCAAAAACAGAACTTAAATCAAATTCATTAAAAGAAGGTGTATGCTCCTCGCCGGATAATGTACTGACCTCTTCTTTTACTATCAGCATATCTTTCCCCAGGGCTATTGTATCTCTGCCATCGATAATCAAATTGCTATCTTTTATCTTATAAAAGTTTATCTTTCCTGTCTGATGATTAAAATCAAAATCATCTATCCTTCCTATATATTTACCGGATTCAGAAATTATTTTCATATTAATTAACTGTATGTTTTCTCTTAAAAATGAGTGTATTGTATCCAGTCTCTTTACGGCTGTAAGCGCAGAATCGTCATCCACCGTAACCAATTCCTCCTCCATCCCTCTTATGGACTGAAAAAGTACTATTTTAGTTTCCAGAAACCAGTCAGGATCGTCTACGATAAAACCTATTACCTTCTGGTGATTACTGTCTATAACCGGGAATCTCACCCTTCCCAGTTTATTGCCTTCCTTTACGCTTATCACGTCTTTACCTGTAATATCTTTTGATTTCATAATAAACCTGCCTAAACCAATAAATCTATGTTTCCTCCTATCTTTTTTTTGCCCTTATTCTTCCTGCGGTAATTATCCTCCTCCTGCCGCTGCCTGGGTCCTTTGCCTTCTCTTGAGACCGGCTTAATTTCCATTTCTCCCACCTGGGGTAAAGGCTGTGTCTGGCGTTTCCTTTCTTCTAAGTTTTTCTGCATATAAGCAGCTAACTGTTGCTGTTGCTGTCGGCTGTATTGTTGCTGAAGCTGCTGAACTCTCTCCGCACCCCTAGCAGCCTGAAGAACAACCTGAATATCTGTTGGCCGTAAAGCCATAATTAAAATTTAAAAATTATCTATCCCATACCACAATCTATAACTCTTTTCTTAAAAAATCCAAACTACTCCTCAGGTGGGATATAGCACTTTTCAAAATTTGACAAACCCTTGACTCAGAAAGATTTAAGACTTCTCCTATCTCTTTCAGGTTCAGCTCCTCATAATAATAGAGAGTTAAACCCAGGCGTTCTTTTTCAGGAAGCTCTTTTATTGCCTCCGCAAGTATATTCTTTAAATCCGCAATCTCTGCGTACTCCATATTCATGAAATTGTCGGTCTTGCTGGCAATGTAATTATGAAGATTATTTTCTAAAGAAATCACTTCACTCTGGGAAGAATCAACCAGAAGAGATGCAACCTCGCCTGCCTCCATCCCCAGTTTATCGGCGACCTCCTTATCGGTAGGAGACCTTTCCAGAGAGACGGTAAGCTCATTTATGGCTTCTTCTATTTTATGGATTTTGCTTCTTATCGTCCGGGGCAGCCAATCCAGGTCCCGGAGGGCGTCCAGTATAGAACCCCTTATCCTGTAAAAAGCATAAGTAGAAAACTTAACTCCTTTGCCGGAATCGAAAGTATTAAATGATTCTATTAAACCTATAATTCCGTAACCGACCAAGTCTTCGAAATTTAACAGCTGGTGAGGAATCTTCAGGAATATCCTGGAAGCTACCTTCTTGATTAAAGGTAGATATTCTAAAACCTTTTCTCTGGAAATCGCTAATTCCTGTTCGCTCATTCTTTAACCATTTTATCTATCGCGGCGGCTACCTTATCAGGACGCCGGCCCAATTCTTTCTGTAAATTCTTAACATATTCCCGGTCGCCCTCTTTAACCTTGTCGGTATTCTGGTCACCATTACCTCTGCTTCCCTCTGACTTTAAACCGCTGCTACCTTCAGGCGGAGATTGCTCATCCTTAGCCTGCAAGGGAGGAGAGGTTTTCTCTTTTATCCCTAAATATTGAAGGCTTTTATTAAAAACCATCCCCGTAATCATTACACCTGCATAAATAGTAAAGCCTTTTAATAAAATAAAATTCAACGAATAACCTTTTATTAAGCCTGTTATCTGAGTAATAATAAATAAAATAAACGCGATGTAGGAGAAAAAAAATTTTACCATATTGAAAATATATTATTTTACACCATGTAGTTGGTTTTACTTTTAGCAACTACAAACTTACGTATTTTCTCCTGGTCCTGCCGAGAAATATTTATAAACTCTACGCCTGCTCCGTATTTTTCTTCAGCCGCCAATTTTGCTATATGGGCAACCCGTGCCCTGGCCCTGAAAATATGGTTGTCGGGCAACTTAAGCCTTATAATCATATCCATATCCCGGAAGTCATCCGTTAATATCCGCCTGTCTATTACCAGCAACGCCCCACCTTCTGAAATATTTCTTATGAGAGTGAATAAAACAGGGTATCCCAGATCAAGTGAAGTAGATTTATTGTTTCGGTTTATCAAAGAAAATTCTGCATCCATAATGGTTTCCACACGGAAAAATTTTCTTTGCTGAACCCACGACAGCTTCCTCGGACAGGCGATGTTTATAAACCTGTTCCTGGCCCATTCCTGATAAATAATTTTAGATTTAAAGCATACCTTACCGCTCATAGAATTATAAACCTGGACCTCTATATTTACTCTTGTGCCTCTGGGAACTTCCAGAAAAGCAGTACCCGAAACCGGAGTCCTTATGGACAAATAAGTGTCGCTTACCTCCCTCACCGTAGTAATATATGTCTCTCTCGGCTCTACTAATATCGACACCCCGGCCTTATCAC
>WJKZ01000014.1 GCA_014728785.1 Candidatus Omnitrophota bacterium | reverse complement strand
CTCCAACCCTTCTTCTTCGGTTACAGCGATATGCACTCCGGAGGGGATAAAATCTACCGATATAGTTAAGGCATTGCGGAAAAATTACGGCCTAAGTATTGCAGGAGGTCAGGCGCAGGTAAAAGACAAGATAATCCGCATAGCCCATATGGGATGGATAGATGAACAGGATCTGATAGGTTGTTTTTCGCTGTTAGAAACGGTGCTTAAAAGCTTTGGTTATAATTTTCGTTCAGGAGTTTCTCTTGCAATGTTAGAGGAGGTTTTGTATGGATAACAAGGTAATTATCTCCGATAAACTTTCCCGGGAAGGTATTAAAATACTGGAAGAGGCCGGTTTTACGGTTGATTGCAAATTCGGTATTTCTGCAGAAGAGCTTAAAAAGGTCATAGAGGAGTATCGGGCGATTATCGTAAGAAGCCAAACCAAGCTCACTTCGGATATAATAGAAGCGGGCAAAAATTTGAAAGTAATAGGAAGAGCCGGTGTAGGTGTAGACAATATAGATATAGAAGCTGCATCAAAAAGAGGGATAATCGTCATGAATGCCCCGGGAGGCAATACCATATCGACCTGTGAACAGGCCTTTGCTCTTATGCTTTCGGTAGCCCGTAACGTACCTTTTGCTTACACCTCGCTAAAGGCGAAAAAATGGGAGAGAGGTAAGTTTAAAGGCACCGAGCTTTATTCAAAAACCTTAGGGGTGATCGGCCTGGGCAGGATAGGAAAAGAGGTAGCAAAGAGGGCGCTTTCTTTTGGTATGGAGGTTCTGGTATACGATCCCTTTATTACCAGTGAAGTCGCCGAACGTCTGGGCGTAAAAGGAGTTGATTTAAAAGAGCTGATTTCAAAATCAGATTTTATTACCATACATACCCCCCTCACAGACGATACCAGAAATCTCATAGATAAAGAAGAGTTCGGCTTGATGAAAACACAAGCTTTTGTTATAAATTGTGCCCGGGGAGGAATAGTGAATGAAGATGCCCTTTTTGAGGCACTGAAGGAGAAAAAGATAGCCGGTGCTGCTCTGGATGTTTTTGTTAACGAGCCGCCTCTGGATTCTAAATTGCTCGAACTGGACAACTTGCTTCCCACTCCGCATTTAGGGGCATCTACGGTTGAGGCTCAACTTAATGTTGCTATAGAAGTGGCCCATTGCGTGAAAGATGCTCTTCTGGGAAAGGCTATTCGTAATGCGGTGAATTACATCCAGATGGATCCCGAGACATACAAAGTAATCTCTCCCTATTTACGTTTAGCTGAAAAAATGGGTAAGTTTATATCGCAGGTGATTGAAGGCGGGGTGAGAGCCATAGAGATTTCCTATCTCGGTGAAATATCCAATTATAAGCTGGATGTTGTAGGCGGGGCGTTCGTGAAAGGATTTTTGTCTTCTCAGCTGGAGGAAGGCATTAACGATATTAATGCGCTGGAGGTGGCCCGCGAAAGAGGAATAAAAATAGAACAGATTAAAACCGGTGAGGAAGAAGAATACGTAAATTCAATAAGAGTTAAAGTCAAGACCGGCAAGAAAGAACACTTTCTGGAAGGTACGCTTTTTGCCAACAAAGAGGCTCGTTTTGTGAGGATGGATAATGTTTATATTGAGATAGTTCCCTCCGACTATATGGTAGTAGTACGAAACCAGGATAAGCCCGGTGTTATAGGTTTTCTGGGAACTGTTCTGGGCAAACACGGTATAAATATTGCCGATATGAGTCTTAGTAGAGAGAGCCACGAAGGGGAAGCATTGACCATCTTGAACCTGGACAACCCTCTGGATGCAAAAGTTGTCAGGGAAATAGAGGACAACCCCAATATAGTCTCTTTAAAACTGGTTAAAATTTCTTAGGAGAATAGGTGCGTGGGGTGTCTTTTGGTTGGAAAAGGTAAATCAACCCGGCGTGAATGGAGGGTTTTGTCCAGAGCTTTCTAACCGACGGGATAGGTTGTAAGAAACGGAGACCATTATGAATACAGTTGTAGTAGGTTTGCAATGGGGAGATGAAGGTAAGGGAAAGATAATCGATTTCTTATGTAAAAATTCCGATGTTGTTGTTCGTTTTCAGGGCGGTAATAATGCCGGCCACACCGTAGTTATAAAAGGGAAAAAATTTATTTTTCACCTTATCCCCTCAGGTATTTTACGAGAAGATAAAGTATGTGCTATAGGTAACGGGGTGGTAGTGGATCCTAAAGTATTACTGACAGAAATCGATTCCCTGAAAGAGTGCGGCATAAAAGTTTCTCCCGATAATCTAAAGCTGTCTGCTCATGCCCATATCGTTATGCCTTATCACCGGATAATGGACGCACTGCGGGAGCAGAAAAGATTCCAGAAAATAGGTACTACTAAGCGGGGAATAGGTCCATGTTATATGGATAAGGTTTCACGTTGCGGCATAAGAACAGTGGACTTTATCAATCCCAGAGTTTTTGCATTTAAGCTAAAAGATAATCTTAACGAGAAGAATTCGATTTTTAAAAAAGTTTACGGATTCAAAGGTTTTTCTTTTGAAGGTATTTATGAAGAGTACCGTCTTCTGGCCAGAAGGCTGAAACCCTATATTTGCGACCTCCCGACCTATTTTTACACCCAGAAGAAGAAAAAATTCCTGTTCGAGGGAGCGCAGGGAACTTTTTTAGACCTGGATTTCGGGACTTATCCTTTTGTGACTTCTTCCTCGGTTGTGTCTTCTAATTCTCTAGTTGGGTCAGGCCTCTCTTTCATCAGGCCCGGTAAAATAATCGGTGTTGCCAAATCCTACACTACCCGGGTCGGAGAAGGCCCGTTTCCTACTGAATTAAAGGGGAAATTTTTAAACTATTTCCGTCAGAAAGGTGTTGAGTTTGGCGCCACCACAGGGCGTCCGCGAAGATGTGGCTGGATAGATTTGGTTTTACTTAAACGGGCAGCCATTATTAATAACGTCACGGAAATCAATCTTACAAAGATGGATGTGCTGGATAACTTAAAAACCATAAAAGCCTGTATTGATTACAAAAGAGGAAGCAGGATTGTTTCCAGTTTTCCTTCCGATTTAAACAGGATTAAGCCTGTGTATAAAGAATTTCCGGGTTGGCAGGAGTCTGTAAGTAAATTCAGAAAATTTTCCGATTTGCCCCGGGAGGCAAAACAATATATTAATTTCATCGAAGATTTTGTTAAAGTTAAAATCAGTCTGATTTCTGTGGGCGAAAAGCGGGAATCTGTACTAAAAAAATGTTAGGAGGCAGTATGAATGAAATACTTATCGTTTTTGCCGGATCTTTTCTGGCTTTAGGATTTTGTGGTTATCTTATACGCTGGATATTCAGACAGCCGCAGGGTAGCGACGAGATGAAGACTATCTCCAGATATATTTTTGAAGGAGCCAAAGGCTATTTAAGGCAACAGTATAAAATTGTTGCGATTTTCTTTGCAGTTGTTTTTTTTATACTTCTATTTATGGCCTGGAAGGGGTTTCTTGTAATGTTTGTCCCTTTTGCTTTTCTTACCGGCGGGATCTTTTCCGGTTTTTGCGGCTGGCTGGGAATGTATGTTTCCACCAATTCTAATGCCCGTACTACCTTTGGGGCTCAAAAAAGCCTCAACAGAGGTTTACGTATTGCTTTCAGTGCAGGTACAGTTATGGGATTGGTGGTAGTGGGGTTGGGTTTGCTCGAGATGGCGACCTGGTTTGTTATCCTTAAGTGGTATTATACAAACCATCCTCTCCCTTATGAGCAGGATATGTTGACTGCCATAACTTCCACCATGTTGTGCTTTGGCATGGGGGCTTCCAGCTATGCGCTTTTTGCCCGTCTGGGAGGAGGAATTTACACCAAGGCGGCTGATGTGGGGGCGGATTTGGTCGGAAAGGTGGAAGCCGGAATACCCGAAGATGACCCGCGTAATCCCGCCGCAATTGCCGATCTGGTCGGAGATAATGTAGGCGACGTTGCGGGTATGGGCGCCGACCTTTATGAATCCTATGTGGATTCAATAGTTGCCACCATGGCTCTGGCGGCAGCAGCTGGATTGGGTTTGAAAGGAGTTATAACTCCTATGTTGATGGCCGCTTGCGGAGTTGTAGCTTCTTTAGCGGGCTACTTTTTTGTCCGCACCAAAGAAGAGGCGAGCCAGAAAAATCTGTTACGTGCCTTGCGCAAAGGTATATGGACGGCAGGAGGATTAGTCGTTTTATTTTCTTTCCTCATAG
>WJKZ01000150.1 GCA_014728785.1 Candidatus Omnitrophota bacterium | reverse complement strand
GAAAGGTTTAGTTTTAGCAGCTTCGATTACCTCCCAGATACTTACACCCAGCTTATTACAGGCAAGGGCAAACTCGTTTATAAGCCCTATATTTACCATGCGAAATGTATTTTCAAGCAGCTTGGCAGTCTCTGCTACCTCAATGGATGATACCGTAGCCACCTTTTCTATTATATTAGCATAGAGACGTTTAGTTAAATCGGCCGAGGCTTTGTTAAGGCCTCCTACGATTTTGGGTATCTTGCTTAAAGGATATTTTTTATTACCGGGGTCAACCCGCTCGGGAGAAAAACTTAAGAAAAAATCTTTACCTTCTTTAAACCCGCTTTTTTTGAGCTGAGAGAGTATGACTTCACGGGTAGTACCGGGATAAGTTGTGCTTTCAAGAATTATCAAGTGCCCCTTCCTCAAATATTTCTTTATGGTACGGGAAGCTTTGATTATATAAGATATATCAGGGGTCTTTACCTTCCGCAAAGGTGTAGGAACACAGATAATCAGGACATCTGAATCTTTTAAAACCCTTGCGCTTGATGTGGGATAAAATTTATTTTTTTTTATGAATTTATAAGGAATACAAGGGTCAATATCCGTTATATACTTTTCAGATTTAAAAAGATGGATGATTCTGTTTTTGTTGGTATCGTAACCGTAAACAAAAAAACTTTTTTTTAAAAAATCTACCGCCAAAGGAAGACCCACATAGCCAAGTCCAATAACGCAAATCTTTGCTTTCTTTTTACCTATTTTTTGTTTCAGGATATCGTAAGATGACATGGTCTAATAACTAAAATACAAGTTAAAATTAAAACTAAAAATTAGCATTAATTTAGTTGGTTAAAGTAGGCTTTGGGCTCAGCATCTTTTGACTTCTATCCTCTATGAGCTATTAGCCATATGCCATTAGCTATATTTCTATCGTCCTACTCCTATATACTCGAATCCGAGCTTTATTGCTTTATCTTTATCAAACATATTCCGCCCGTCGGCTATGAGAGGGTATTTCATGCTTCGCTTTATCTTTTTTAAATCCAGGTCCTTAAACTCCTTCCACTCGGTTACCAGACAAATACAATCGCAACCCTCGCATGCCCGGTAGGGATTTCTAAAATATTTGACCTGGCGACCCGTTTTAAAAATCTTTTTTGCCTCAAGATTACTCTGCGGGTCGCATAAATTAAGCATAGCGCCTTCTTTCAAGAAAAAATTGATTATATCTATTGAGGGAGCAAAGCGCATATCATCGGTATCCGGTTTAAAAGAGAGGCCTAAAATCGCAATTCTTTTTCTTTTTAAAATCCAAAGATACTCTTTAACTCTCTCAACAAAAGTAGCTTTTTGAATATCATTTATCTTTTTCACCTGCCGCAACAAATCAAAGCTATATCCAAGTTTCTGAGAAATATAAATAAATGCCTCCACGTCCTTGGGAAAACAGAAACCACCGTAGCCCACACCGGCATCTAAAAACTCTTTGCCGATTCTTTTATCTTTTCCCATAGCAAGAGAAACTTTCTTCACATCCGCACCGGCTAAATCACATATACGGGCTACGGCATTTATGAAAGAAATTTTTGTTGCCAGAAATGAATTTGAGGCGTGTTTTATCAACTCGGCGGTATTGATATCGGTAACAATAAGGGGGGCTTTAATTTTTCTGTAAATTTCTTTCAGTATTTTTTCCGCTCTTTTTGACTCAATTCCTATTACTATCCTGTCGGGATAAAAGAAATCATAGATGGCTTTACCTTCACGCAAAAATTCCGGGTTTGAGGCAACATCAAAAGTAACCTTCTTTTTTTCGTATCTCTTTATAGTTTCTTTTATTTTCTGGCCAGTCTGAACAGGAACTGTGGATTTACCTACGATTAATTTATAAGAATTGATATTGCGGGCAATCGTTGCGGCAACATTTTCTATAGAACTGAGGTCGGCTGAACCGTCACTTTTAGGAGGAGTGCCCACAGCTATAAAAATGACTTCGCTGCGGGCAATGCTTCCGGCAAAGGAAGAAGAAAAGTTAAGGTTTTTTCCGATGTTTTTTTTCACCAATTCGTCTATTCCGGGTTCGTAAAAAGGCATTCTGCCTTTGTTGATTCGGTTTATTTTTTGTTTGTTGTTATCCACGCAGACAACCTTATGCCCCAACTCGGCAAAACAAGCAGAAGCAACAAGGCCTACATGGCCTGCTCCTACTACACAAATTTTATACCTTTTGCCTGTAGCTTTTTTTTCGCTCTTAGCCATTTCCAATGTTCAAATTATTAAATTGATTTAAAGGCCGTCAATAGGAGGATTTTGCACCGCTATAAGTCTGATCAAAACCTACATTGATATCGGGAAAATCCTTAAGAGTAAAAACAAACCATACAGTAAAGTCTTTTCCTCCGCGTTCATGCCTGTCTACATTGAGGCCTATATCCAGCCACCAGCAGTGAAGATCAGCCCTTATGGCGTACTGCTGATATTCAAAGTCTTCGGTGTTATATTCATATCGCAGATAATTTTTAAACTGCAGGCGGGGAGTCAGCTGATAAGAAAAATCAAGTGTCCCTTGTGTGCTGTCCTGACGGGTATAGCGGTGCCCTAACGAAAGGCTATACTTTTCTTTTGTAACAGTTTCTCCCCAGACTTCCATTTCCACATCATCTTTTATCGTAAAATCAGCGGTAAATTCATCAAAACGTTCAGTAATAAAATCAAACTCGGATTCAGCATTTACCGATAAATTTTTTGTAGGGTAAAATTCGAACTCTGCTTTTAAATTATCCAGATAAGACCCTTTGTTTTCTCTGTTTATCTGATATTCCAAAGAAGGGCTGAAATATATGAAATCCCAGGTCCTCTCGGCATTTCTGGCCTGGATTTTATTTTCAAGAGTAAGTATTATCTTTTCTTCCCGGCTTAACTTATCTTTTGCGTCAAACTGATAAATATTATTATTGGAAACTGTGGGATCATGAATATAAGAATATTCTATTGTAGGATTGAGGATATGCCGGGCTTCTTCAACTTTTGCTCCAAATGCATTCCAGCCGGGTTCAAAAACTTTATAAAACTTTGTACTGAAAGATATACCCATCTCCGGCGCAAAACGAAAAATTTCATCCTCTCCAAATTTGTTGCGGGAATAAAAAGCAGAGTGGGTTCTTACGTAGGGGTTAATACGTAGCCATTGTATATTGTCTACATAACTTAAGGTATTTTCTGAATAAGCCCTGAGAGCATCATATTCTGTACCTGAATTGGCTACCCGGTAACTCAGGTTTCCAAAGGAATCGTTGGATTCCAGGTAAAATTGAGTATCGCCCAGGCGCTGGCGGTAAAAGTTGTATTCGAACTGAGGAAGATATTCGGTTTCTGTAAAAAAGCGGTTAAGTCTTTTTTGAGCTAAAAGCGAAAGGCTGGATGAGGGAAAGGCATAACTTGCCAAAGCATAGCTTAAAGGGTGGGGTTCAATATCATATTCCCTTTCAAAAAAGTCTTTCCTTAAATATTGGTCTGAATATTTATTTATTTCACTCATTATGTATAAATTAGGGTTAGGCTCCCAGTTGTAGGCAAACTCTATTTTGTAGCGGTCGTCTTCTAACCTTTTATCGGGTATTGTTTTTCTTTCAGGATATTCATCAAACAGCTCTTCTCTGTTTTCGATTTTATAAAGCTCATCCTGTATCATATAATACCTTAATAGGGATTTACCATAATTTTTACTCTCAATGGTGTGGGTTATGCCCAAACCCGTTCCCCTTTCTTCGTACCAATCCAATATCACTTTTCCTCTGTTTTCGCTGTTGAAATTATAGCGCCAGCGGCTGAGCATGTAGTAACCCCACTCACTGTTTTTACCCGGCGAAAGCTCAAGGGGGAATGAGGTATCTTTGAGTGACTGAGAAAAGTAAGGTATATAAAAGATAGGAACCTTGCCTACCTTCAGGACCATATTTTTGGCAACCACCTTTTCACCCGGGTAAACAACCACTCTCCTGGCTACCAGGCGGTAATGAGGCACTTCAAAATCACAGGTAGTCACATAACCTTTATTTAATATATACTTTTCCTGACCCTGCTTTTCTGCAGTCTCAGCGGAACCGTAGATAGGTTTATCCGATAGACTTACATCCGAAATCTGCGCATCCTGGGTATTAAAATTATAAATTACATCCTGGCCCCTTAACTCTGAACCGTCTCTTATTATTCTTACATCTCCTACTACATGAGCCATATTCTCATTGGCATCGTAAGTTATTTTATCGCAAAACAGCTGGGTTTCTTTATATTCAATCTTTACGTTGCCCTTGGCCACTACTTTACCTTCCTGTTGTAAATAGTTTATCTCATCGCCGTCTATAACCACAGGTATCATTTTATTCTGAGAAAAAACAAAAAGAGAAGGAAGTGTAACCAGAATAAGGAAAATTATGATTTTTCTCGTCATTTGGATAAATTATCCTTCAATTTGGCCCAATCATCAAGAAATCTTTTTATTCCTTTATCAGTTAAAGGATGATTCATAAGTTTCTCAATAACCGCAAAGGGTACGGTAGCTACACCCGCGCCGATGCGAGCAGCCTCGAGGAAATGAATAGGATGACGGATTGAAGCGGCGATTATCTGAGTAGAAATACCGTAATTATCATAAATCAATCTTATATCGGCAACCAAATTCATGCCCTCGGTAGATATATCATCGAGCCTGCCGATAAAAGGAGAAACATAAGTGGCTCCCGCCTTTGCTACCAGTAAAGCCTGAGAGGGTGAAAAACAAAGTGTAAGATTGGTATTTATATTCTTGCTGCTAAGTTCCCTCGTTGCTTTTAAACCTTCGGTGGTGCAGGGAACCTTGATGACTATGTTAGAAGCTATTTTAGATAAATCCAGAGCCTCTTTGACCATAGTTTCAGAATCGAGCGCAGTTACCTCAGCACTAACCGGACCCTTCACTACTTCACATATTTTTTCCAATTGAGCCAAAGGGTCTGCACCTTCTTTAGATAAAAGGGTGGGATTTGTCGTGACGCCGTCTAACACTCCGTAAAAATGGGCTTTTTTTATATCTTCAATATTAGCTGTGTCGATGAAAAGCTTCATTGTACCTCCAAATTAAGTTAACCTAATTATTCATAGATTCTTTAGCCAGAAGGCCTGCCCCGCTTATGCCTGCATCTTTAGCTTTCGCTTTAAGGAGCTTAAGACCTTTCAGGTGAGGCCACATAGCCTGTTGTTTTATTTCTTTCAATACCATAGGCTTAAATACTTTAAAAGCTCCCGATATTCCACCTCCGAAAATAATAGCTTGGGGATTAAAAATATTTATCATGCCCGAAAGAAAAATTCCCAAAGCGTGAGAAAACTCCTCCCAAACTCTTAAGGCAGCCTTTTCTCCCTTCAAAGCCTTTTTGTAAATATCCTCCACATCTCCCGCTTCAGAATAACCTTTGCGGATACTTTTATATCTTTTAAGTAAATAGCGATTGCCTACAAAAGTCTCAATGCACCCTCTCCCACCACAGCCACATTTCCTGCCTTTAAGGACTACGGGAACATGGCCTAATTCCCAGGCACTGGTCTCGGCTTTCAATATCTTCTTATCAAATACAATCGAACTCCCCAAACCTGTACCCAATGTCAAAAATATTGCCCTGCTCTTCCCCCTGGCGGCCCCTCTGCGTGCCTCTGCCAGGGCAAATACATTTGCGTCATTGTCTATAAAGACAGGTACATCGAGATACTTAGCTAATTTCTGTTTTAAAGGAAAATTCTTCCATCCTTTAATGTTAGGAAGATAATATATAGAGCCTTTGCGGGTATTTACTATACCAGGGGCCCCGATACCGACAGCCTGAATTTTAAAATTTTTAAAGTCTTTGAGAAGAAACCCTATGCGGGTTAAAAAAATATTTTTCTTTCTAAAATCCGGGGATGAAAAAAACCTCTTTTCTAAAACTATTCCTTGGTTGTCGACAACTCCGGCCTTTATATAAGTCCCTCCCCAATCTATACCTAAAAAGACCTTCATGATACCTGTTAAAAGTAAAAACGCGAAATAAAAGGATTGTTACTATTAGTATATACTATAAGGTAAGTTTTTCAATTAAAAAATGCGAAAAGGGGCTAAAATCCTCTTCTTCCTTTCACATTACAAGCCATTAGCTATATACTATAAGCTACAAGCAATTATAGCGGGAGGGTCCGCCTTTCCAAAATTGCTCTACAATTTTGTAGGCGAGACTTCTCCGTTTTTTGCTTAGCAAAAAACGGAGAGCGGCCTGTCTGACCTGCCTGCCGACAGGCAGGCGGCAGGCAGGGATTCGTATGAAATCTTTAGGCGTCAGCCTGAAAGCCTTCCTCCATTTCATCCGAAAATGTATTAGGCCTGCCATTTTTGGATGGCCTCTGTCTGCTTTCTCCCTTTATCAGAGAATATATAAGTATCGGGAGGGCGGGATTCGAACCCGCGGCTTCAACGTCCCGAACGTTGCGCGCTGACCAAACTGCGCTACCTCCCGAAATAACCTATATATATCCACTCACTAAGGTCTTCCCTCGTTCGGGGTCGCTTCTCCTTCTACGTTTGTCCGAGAAGTGACGGCACTGAGGCTGTCAAGCCGAAGTGCCTTAATAATACCTTTAGACCGAGATGCCTTAATAAGATCCTTCACTATTTTTTCTTAAGCAAATGGTCAAATTCTACATTTAAAGAGCTGCCTACCTTTTTATACCTTAAAGTAGTATTATTATAAGTAAAGGGTATGATGTTCACGCTGAAGCTCCGGGAAGTAATTTTCTTAACGGTTAATGATATACCTTCCACAGCAATAGAGCCGTTCTCGATAATATATTTGCGAAACCTCGAAGGCAAGTCAATCGTTAATTCCCAGAATTGAGAACGAGGGATAACTTTAAGTATTTTAAGTTCACAATCTATATGCCCCAAAACAAAATGCCCTCCTAACTTATCTCCTACTTTAAGAGCTGTTTCAAGATTTATATAGTCTCCTTTTTTTAATTTCTTGAGGTTTGTATCCTTTAGGGTAGAAGCTATGGCTTCAAAAGATATGCAATCTCTCTCTTTTTTAACCATAGTAAGGCAAACTCCATTTACTGAAACACTGTCTGATATTTCGCACTCTGCGGCTAACTTTTTAGAACTAATTTTTAACAAAAGAAGATTGCCACATCTTCTTGCCTCATCAACTAATCCTACATCTGTGACTATACCGGTAAACATAGCGTTAGGAATTATATCACAGAGCTGCTTCGGGTAGCAAGATGAGAATTAAGGAAAGAAAAATCAATAAATTAGGTAGAAAACCCCGGGTTTTACGCCCATCTAAACTTAGGCGATAAGTAAAGCGTAAAACCTGTAAATTTAAGTTTTAAGCGGCTAAATTCTCTGATATGCCGGAAAAACGATAAGTAAAACTGCTTTGATTAAAAAAGTAACACCTTAGCGGATATTTGCGGCCTTAAAACAGTGTCTTAAGACGCGTTATAAGAGAAAAGAAAAATTCAAGCATTTAAAAAAACACCCCGTGCTTTCGCAAGCACGGGGTCTACTTTTCTCGGGTGCTTTTCTTTTATCTCTTAGAAGTAAATCAAGGCTTTTTACCTATCAGAACTTCTTATTTTTTCTTTTTCTTTGTTGCTTTTTTCTTTGTTGTTTTTTTCTTTGTTGCTTTTTTCTT
>WJKZ01000149.1 GCA_014728785.1 Candidatus Omnitrophota bacterium | reverse complement strand
GCCCGCAACTCAGTATAGATTGATTACTTATAGGTTTTGTTCAGCAAAAATTGGGTAAGCTGGTTGTAAAGTGTCTTCTGCAAACCCATTCCCACAGCAGAAATTCTATCTGCTATATTTTCATAAAACATTTCTCTGTAAAATTGCATGGGCCGGCTCTCACCTAATAACCCTTCGCTGCGGTCAACGGTTTTATCCATCGTCTTTAAGAGATAATAAAGGAAGAATGATTCGAAATCTTTACATGCTTCTCTAAGAGCTTCCTCCTGTTCGGGGTCAAGTCCATTCTGTTTAGACTTAAACTCGCTTATCAGTTTTTCTCTGGTTAACTTCTGCTCGCCCTTATAGAGGATACCTTTATTGGGCGGCCACCATAAATCGTCAGTCTTTCCGTTGTTCTGCTTATACGAACCCGCCCTTATATTATTGTAAGACCCTCTTAAAGGGATAAAATTAACCGGCCTGGATAATCCTAAATCGGACATATTTTAATCACCTCTGTTTAGGCTTCAGGTCTCAAGCTACAAGCTTCAGGCTCTGGATAAATTTGTTAATCATTTTACTTAATTTTTCAAACTCTTTAAAAAAATAATCAAATTTTTCTTTGTCTTTTAAAGAATTTGTTTCAAACAAAAGCTCTAAATGTTCTTTGGTTTCATCACAGGAAGAATGTGCATAAATCATAAACTTTAGATAATCCTGCTGGTATGTTTTTCTTCCAAACCCTTCTACAATGGTCGAAACAATTCCCTTTGATGACTTTCTTATCTGAGAGCCTTCTTCATACATTTCAAACCTGGGTAATTCTAAAGTCATTTTATGAACTTCAACTGCTAATCTATGCGCTAATTTATAAATATCTAAATCCTTATAACTCTTCATATCTTCCTCACTTGTAACCTGCGACTTGCAGCCTGAAACCTATAACCTTTATATTAGTTCCAAATCGGCATAAAGAGCATCTGCTTCCTTTATTGCCTGTAAAATTGCAATCAAATCATTGGGTGCAACACCTAAAACATTCAGAGCTTTTACCAGATCATATACCGTAACCGTCTCCTCCAGCACATTGACCTCCGGCGTACCCTCCCCCATAATAATCTTTGTCTCAGTGTCGGATACCAGTTCACCTTCCGGAGGGTAGCTTCTCGCCTGTACTGTTGAACGGGTCAACTCTTTACGTATATTTATCTGGACCACAATGTTGCCGTGGGTTACGGCAACGGTTGAAATTTTTACGTCTCTTCCTGCAACTACTGTACCTGTCCGTTCGTTGATTATCACCTTGGCCCGGAAATCAGGCTGAATAGGGATGCTTTCAATTTTCGATATAAATTTTACGATATTATTTCGGAAATCTTCCGGCACCTTTATCTGGATTTCTCCGGCATCTGATGCCGAAGCTAACGTTGAGGAAAAATTCCTGTTTATACTCTCAATAATCCTGGATGCGGTTGTGAAATCGGGGTTCATTAAAATTACAGAAATTTTACCGTCTTTTACCATAGTTGAGGGGACTTCTGCCTCTACCAACGCCCCATTAGGTATGCGGGCTACAGTGCTCTCGGCTGTTCTTCCCCTCCTTGGGCCTTTACCGGTTGAGATATTACCCTGAGCCACGGCATATACTTCTCCGTCTGCTCCCTGAAGGGGTGCCTGAAGCAACACTCCCCCCTCAAGAGAGGTAGCATCCCCAATAGATGAAACGGTTACATCTATTTTGGAACCCGGCCTTATCAGAGGAGGTAGATTTGCCGTTACCATAACTGCGGCAATGTTTCTGGTCCTTAGTCTGCTTTCAACTTCCGCAGGAGACACATAAATCCCCATTTTTCTTAACATGTTTCCTACGGATTGCAGGGTGGGAAAAGAGCTCTGCCTGTCGCCCGTCCCGTTTAATCCAACCACCAAACCATATCCGTATAGCTGGTTTTCTCTTACTCCTTCTATATAGGCTATATCTTTAAGCCGGGCTGCAGCATAAGACAAAGTTAAATTGCAAAGGGAAAATACCACCACCATAATGCAGGCAACAACCTTCTTTGAGCCGGAAAATAAGCCCTGCTTTTCAGAAATCGAAAAGCAAAAACTCTTCTCCTCCTCATCAGGAGCTCTGAACTTAAAAACCCGAACTAATCTACTGATTGTTTTTCTTATTTTTCTTTCCACGCTTATCCTCCGTTTAAGTTTCAAACCTCGAGTTTCGGACTTCAAGCCTCAAGCCTCAAGCTATATATATTCATTAATCATTTCACTCAACTTTTGAACTTCGACTGCTAACCTATAAATACCCAAATCTTTATAAATCTGCATACCTTCCCCCAAATTTGCAGCCTGTAACCCGAAACTTGTGGCATGCAGCTTATGCGCAGCCTGTATTAAAACGGCCATATCCAGTCAAGTATCCGTCCTAATATGCCTCGTTTCGTTTTATCATTTATAGGCCCTTTACCTATGATATTAATCTTGGCATCGGCTACCTGGGTAGAAAGAATCGTATTGCTCGGACTTATATCGCTGGGCCTTATTATGCCTGACAAAGCAATAGTATTTATCTCCTCATTAATTTTTACCTCTGAGTTTCCGGCCACAACTAAATTGCCGTTGGGAAGAACATCTATTACTCTGGTAGTAATCTCACCTTCGACTTCGTAATTTCCGCTGTAACTTCCTCCGCCGGAGAAATTATTCTCTACGTCTATCTCCCATTTAGGAAGTGTCTCCGCAAGCTTGGTACTCGGACCGCCGTGAAAATTAAGCTCGAACCACTCTTTGATCTCACCCTTTATCTCAGATTCTCTGGAGCTGGTAGAAGAAGCCTGCTGGCTTGCACCGGCAGACTCAACTATGATAATGGTGATTATATCGCCTACCTGTGAAGCCCTGTCATCGACATAAAGAGAAGAGCTGCGGTTCTTAGATTTAGTCCAGAGAGATTCTCCGGATGCAGACACAAAAACAAAAAATCCAAGCATTATAAGAATAGGTAAGGTCCTTTTCATATTCCCTCCTGATAAAACCATAAGATACAAGCAAAATTTTCTACGCTCAAGGCATCCTCTCTCCTTCAACAAGATGTCTAATAAAGGTCTACTGCTACTGTATTGCTGTCTATTACCTTGCCGTATATTACTTTTCCCGAATCAATATTTTCTACCTTAATAACTTCACCTTTCTTGCCGCTCCTCAACGCTTTTCCTTTGGTCTCGATATCCAGATTGGAGGTTGAGGCAACTATTCTTATTATCTGGCCTCTCTCTATCAGGGAAGGCTCCTCCAGATGATGATAAGCAACCACTCTCCCCTTGGGTAAAGCCACCTTGGAAACTTTACCTTCTAAATCATCGATATCCTTAACGTAATCCGGAGGAAGAGAAGAATATTTTGTTTCAACGGGGGTGAGATTTTCGGGAGAAAACAATTCCTCTCTTTTTACCCAGCGCGTGGTAACAAAGGCCTGTGCCTTTAAATCTACCTCAAATACCAGATATATGACTTTATAGAGCTCATCTTGCGAATATATTGCAAGCTTCAGAGGCAGCCTCCCCAAAGAATCCTCTTCTACATTACCGTAAACTTTCAAGCTGATTTCATCCCCGGGTACTTTTATATTGCTCAACCTGGTAGTGGTATTAATAATCAATTTATCTTCGGGGTAACGGGTATTCTCTACTATGTAATCCCTGCACCTGCTTACTATATCGTCTACCGTCACAACCTCCTTTGCCATAAGGGGTGAGATACAAATCAACGATACAGCCAGAAATAAAATTAAGTGTCTTTTCATGTTCAAGTTAATTAAAAGTTAGATTACATCGATTAAAGAATCTGATTACAGCGATACATAAACCAAAACCAATCTCTGTAATCTTACATTAATCGTTGTAATCAGTTACCATTGCCCGGCGTTAGCCAGGCAATAGCAACTCCTTACCTTCTCAAATTACTGGCAATAGAGAGCATATCGTCCGATGTCTGTACAGCACGGGAGTTTACCTCGTATGCACGTTGAGCGATAATCATCTTTACCATTTCCTCGACCACATTAACAT
>WJKZ01000148.1 GCA_014728785.1 Candidatus Omnitrophota bacterium | reverse complement strand
TCTCTTGGATTATACATTTAACCTTGAACATTGAACTTTGAACCTTAACCCCTTGTCCATCGTCCCTCGTTCTTCTGCCCTCTGTTTTCTACCTTCTATCTTCTTGTATAATCCATGGACCATGAGCCATCAGCTATGAGCCAAGAGCAATAAGCTCTCATCGCCCTCATCTATCTTCTGTATTGTAGCTGATGATAATTTTGGTATAATTGGAATTAGTCAAGAACAAAGAGCTGTTATAAGGAGGCTTCGCATGAGGGTAATTTTTGAGAGTCAGGGTATAATCGTAAGTGCTGAATTTAACGATTCCCGTACCGCTAAAGAAATTTTTGATAATTTGCCGGTTCAATCCAATGTGTCTCTCTGGGGCGAAGAAGTTTATTTTGATATCGGTTTTAAAGCTTCCGCCGAAGGTGCAACCATGGAGGTAGAAAAAGGTGAAGTAGCTTACTGGCCTCAGGGTAAAGGTTTATGTATATTCTTCGGCCCTACTCCGGCGAGTGTCACCGAAAAACCTGTACCGGCATCTCCCGTTGTAATAGTGGGTAAAGTCGTAAGCGATTTAAAAGATTTAAAAAATATCGAGCTGGGGGCGCCGATAAGTGTTTCGGCTGAATAGCCCTTAATTTTGTAATGTTAAGATTTTTTGTAATACTCGGGATAATTATTGCCATATCCTTTTTTTATGTGCGCTATCTGGAAAATAGCAGTATTTTTTTTCCTGAAAAAGATTTAGGCGCGTCTCCCCGGGACTTTAATCTGAGATATGAGGAAGTGGTTTTTACTACTTCCGACGGTATAAAAATATACGGATGGTTTCTTCCCTACAGCGGTTCCGAAGATGTTCTTTTATTTTTTCACGGAAACGGCGGAAATATTTCTCACCGCCTGGATAAAATTGCATTATTGCTCGAGCAGCATCTGAATGTTTTTATAATTGATTACCGGGGTTACGGTAAAAGCGGCGGAAAACCCTCAGAAGAAGGCATCTATATGGACGCAGAAGCGGCATATAACTATCTGTTGGATAAAAAAAATTTCAATCCGGATGATGTTATAGTTTACGGAGAATCTCTGGGTTCCGCAGTTGCCGTTGATTTGGCCTCACGAAGGAAAGTAAAGGCGTTAATATTAGAAGGCGGGTTTTCCTGCGGTAAAGATATGGGAAAAATAATGTTTCCTTACCTGCCTTCTTTTATGATACCCGATAAGTTTAATTCTCTTGACAAGATAAAAGAAATAGAAAAACCGAAGCTATTTATACACTCGCAAAGCGATGAGGTGGTTCCCCTTGAGTTTGCAAAGAAACTCTTTAACGCTGCCTCGGGCCCAAAATATTTTTGCTGCACAGAAGGCTCACATAACGGTTTTTTTCTGGAGTCAGGAGATAGCTATCTTTCGGCCATTAAAGATTTTTTAAAAAGTATCCGAAGGGGTTAGTATGAGAATTTTAGCTGTACTTATTTTATTTTTTTTGCTCAGCGGTTGCTCTTTATATCAGAAAAGTAAAGCCTTAATGACCCTAAAAAGGCTGGGAGACAGCCAGCAGCAAATGGAGAAGTATATTGAGGAGCAGGAAAAACTTTTTGACCGGTTGGTTGAAGACATAAAAGAAGACAGGTTAAAGACCGGTTTAAGCATCGAGGAAGTGAACCGGCTTTACGGTGACCCGGTATTAAAAAGAGAAGCCCCATCCTCACAGCCTTTCTCAACCATTCTTCTTTATCGTTATCCTACCCGATACTTTGATTCCGACAGGGTTTATCTGCAGTTTGATTCCTCAGGTATTCTCGTAGGCTGGGAGTATAAACCCCATGAATAGCCCGGGCTGACACTATATTTTGCTATTATGAGGCAGAAGTTTTGGGGAATTACCGGTTTAACTTAAGATGTATAAAAAAATATTTTTTTTACTTGTCATTCTTTCTGTCTTGTTTTTTTTCTGGGGAAACATAGCCGGTTTCGGCATCTGTTACTACATCGAAAACAGACTCGGGGGCGAGTGTGAATTAAAAAATGTCCGGTTTCTCTTGACCGGCCTGGAATTAAATAATTTATTTTACCGGGACAATGATTTAAAATTCGCTGCTGAAAACTTAGGTATAGAAGTCGGCTTTGTCGGTTTTCTTAGGCCTTATCTTAGCAGAGTATATATACATGGAGGTAAATTTTTCCCCGGTAATATCGAAGCATTAAAGAAGAAGCTTTTTTCTCCATCTGGAGATTCAAAAGAAGCCGGCTCTCCTGTTTCTTTGAACCGGTCTCCGACAGATGTCGAGGTAAAAAAAATACTTTTATCATACAATTTAAAGAAAGAACCCGTCCTTGAATGTACCCTTTCTTTTTATGGCCGCCTCGGAGAAGAGGGGTTTTTGCTGGAGGATTTAAAAGTTTCCGGCGGTTCAATAAATACGGCCTTTCTGAAAGCCAAAGGCCTTAAAATCGAAAAGGTAAGCCAGGACAGTTATGA
>WJKZ01000147.1 GCA_014728785.1 Candidatus Omnitrophota bacterium | reverse complement strand
CTGAGTCTTTATCTTCTCCCACCTTTAAGGGATTTATTACTACCTCCGAAGGGATTACTCCAAAAGTTCCGTAAGGTTTCTGCTTTAAGTCATATTTACTTTCGGTTTCAATATAAAAGGTTGAAGTAATACCCAAGGCTAAAGTCTCATACTTTTGAGGCTTCGAGGAAACTTTTACTTTTGCAAACCACCTCTGGTTATAATACTCCTCTCTGTCCGGGATATTGATAAATACATTTACCTTTTCCTTTTCTTGAGGTAAAACTTCTACGGATTGTTTCTTGAGCCTTACCCAGTTAATATCGGGAAGAGGTAGATAACCTTTGATGCTCTCTGCGGAAATATCTCCGCCTGAATTAACAGAAAGTAAATAGATGCGTTTCTTGTCGCTATTATTGGCGATAATAAGTTCAACTCCCATATCCCTGCCTACATCAAAAGCTTCACCCGGTGCTACATTCTGTATCCATATCTGGCCCGGCGAGACTGCCATACCTATATCCTTTGACTGCCCTGGGCTTTCAGCAAAACCTGCCAGTGCAGTAGAAAAAACTAAACAAAGAACCAGTAAGGAAAAAGACATCAGGCCAACGGTACGGGGCCGGGCCTGACTGGGCTTAGGTAAAGAAGACACAAAAAGATTATATTGCTTGTAATTTTTGGATAATTTAGAAGAAATGCGGGAAAGAAAAAATGAGAACAGTCTGAAAAAATTTATTTTTTTCTTATAATACATTTTCCTTACCCAAGCCCTTAATACGCAGATTGACACAGATTATTACACAGATTGACACAGATTAATATCCGTGTGCATCTGTGAATTTTGATCTGTGTGTATCTGGGCATAAAAAAAGCCACGTGTTGCCCTACACGCGGCTTCTCTATTTATAATACCACTTAAAAATGAGTGGATAAACTCTAATTGTTTTCTAAAACCTTTCATTAATTCCTTACCCAAGCCCAAAAAAAATCCGCACCATATCTTATGGTGCGGATAACTGCCTAATTAAGATTCAGTATCTTCGGCAATCTGGCAACCATAAGCTACAAGCTTTTAGGTCCAAGACTTTGCGTCCTCCGGGTTTCCCTGGAGTTAGCCTTTATCGGATACCTATTTTTCAAAGTCCCTATTAAGTTTCCAAGTAATATATAGCATAAAACACCCAAGCTTTACAAACTAATCCTAATATTTTTCTTTACCTAAGTCCATTTTTTATAGTCATTTACAAAAATTAGATTATAATTTGGCCTATTAAAATTTTTTTTGACTTAATGAAAACGCTTTCCTGTAAAAACTACACAGATGAGCACAGATAATTACGCAAGATTAGCACAGACATCTGCATCCATCTGCGTTTTATCTGCGTAAGCATCTGCGGTTATCTGCGTTCTTTTATCTATGTGCATCTGTTTTCCTGCGTTTAAGCAAACCCGTAGCTTTAAGTAAATTTTCAATTTCCCCTTTACCCAGAAAGATATTTTTATCCGAGGAAAATCTCTCTGTTTTTTTTCTCGCTCTTTTGGGATGGTTAATCACAAGCATATCCTCTAAGTGAGCTGCGTATCGGCTCTCCTGCTCACTCATTAAATCCTCATGCAGTTTTTCTCCTCTGCGCAGGCCTATCTCTTCAATTGAAATATTTTCGGGCTTAAGGTTATAAAAGGGAGCAAAGTTGTCTATAAGAACTCTTAATAAATCTATGATTTTTACCGAAGGCATTTTAAGAATAAATATCTCTCCTCCCTTAGCTAAGCTTGCTCCTTTAATTACAAGCCTTACTGCTTCCTCGGTTGACATTATAAAACGCGTAGCAGCCCTGTCGGTAATAGTTACGGGCCCGCCCTGGCTGATTTGTCCCTTTATCAGGGGAATAATTGAACCCCGGGAGCCAAGGACATTTCCAAATCTTACGCAAGAAAATATAACCGGAATCTTACCCTTATAGGCGGAGGCATCCAGAACCAGCCTTTCGGCTAAGAGTTTTGTAGCTCCCATGGTGCTGGTAGGAAAAACCGCTTTGTCCGTTCCGATAAAAATCATCCTTTTTACCTTCTCCTCAAGGCAGACTTCAATAATATTCTGAGTCCCTAAAACATTGGTTTCCACGGCATCAAAAGGGTTATACTCGCATAAAGAAACGTGTTTTAAGGCCGCGGAATGAAAAACATAATCGATATCTCTGGCAGCCCAGCGCATACGCTCTTTGTCTCTTACATCTCCTACCAAAAAACGGGCATTGGGGAAATTTTTCAACCCCTGCTTCATGCAAAAAAGTGCATTTTCATCATTGCTTAAAATCCTTACCACTGCAGGAGGAAAGTTTTTCAGTATAACCTCAGTAAGGCCGGAGCCGATTGTACCGGTTCCTCCGATAATCAATACTTTTTTACCCTTGAAAAAATTTTTGAGTTTGCTTTGGCCTTTCATCCTCTATTCTCCACTAATTATCTGTGCCCATCCCTGCCGGCAGGCAGGTGCGTATTATCTGTGTTCATCTGTGAATTTTGATCTGTGCGCATCTGTGTTAAATCTCAAGGTTCAAAAAATTCTTTTCCTCAGATGTAAGATAACGCGTAAAATCCTTGGTTATATCTCCTTTTTGTCTTACTTTAAGCCAGGCATCACGCATGCTTGAAATTATTTTTAAACATTCATTTATAATGTTTTGAGTCTGGCGTATGCCTTCTCTTGCCACAGTAAGCCTGCGCAGGAGATAATCGTATATTTTATAAAGGTTACCCGCAAGCTTCACATCAGCCTCAAAATTCAAAATACCGCCCAGGCCTTCTATTATTTTTTTAGCCCAATCTATTTTACTTTCAAATTTTTCTATATCTTTTTCTTCAAAGTATTTCTTAGATTCCTCAAGCGCCGAAGTCGTCTCATCATAGAGCATTATAAGAGCCTCAAGGTCTGAAAGTGATTTTAGTTTTTCTAATTTATATTGTTTACTTTTTTCTTCCATACATAACCTCCCCGTATAGACCTTTATTCATTGCTCTTAACAGCCTGAATGCGTGATAATAACTTATCTATTTCTTCATTGATTAATCTGGCTGAATCAAGAAAACCTTTGTAAACTTCATGTGCCGATTCACACAATTTCTTTTGAGCCTCAAGCCTTACCTTAGAAAATTTAAGTTCCATATCCAGAGTAAGGTATCTGTAATAGCCTTCGCCATACTGGAGAAGATTCACAAACGGATTGTCATTCAATCTCTTACTTATCTCATCTAAATTCAGGGCAATCTCGTGTACCTCCCGGCGGTTTTTTAACGAAGAGGAAGTAAGTAATTTGCGGAGTTCCAATGCTTTCGTATATCCATTTTCTAAATCATCGATTATGGTTTCGAATCTACTGCGCGCCTGGCACAAATTATCACAAAAACCCTCCAAATCGGGGATGAAACTTTTGAATATATCTTCTATCTTTTTTCCGACATCTTCAAAAGAATAACCTTTAGAATATCTGGCTACCGCCTCATCCAGCTTCATAAGTTCGGTACCTCTGATAAATGCCCCGCCGCAGGTCGAATTGATAAACCTTTTTTGAGGATGGTCTTTTATATACCTTTCCATTCCGGCTAAAAATACATAAAATGACCGGGTACTTAAGACTTTTTCCTCATAATTTCCTTTAAGCCATATAAACCCTCTCTTTTTAAACTCTTCCTCACCCGAGCAGTTAACCGTTTCATCACCATACATGGTCTGGCTGGCATGGGTTTTGTTTTCAGCATAACTTAAGTCCTGGCCTACCATAATTATAGGATTAAAACCCATCACTGACGCTACATCTACTGCGGCATGAGCAACAGAACCGCCGGAGAAAACCTTTCCCTTTTTCTGGGTAGAGGGAAAAAGAGCCGAAAATGGATTACTTGGACAGGAAAAAAAGAATACTTTCGGTTTGAATTTTTCGATAATTTCGCTTCTTACGAAATCTCCGCTGCAAAGCACTGTATCGTGTGGTATAGAAATGTTTTCAAATTGTTTCAGTACTTTCGGGCCGGCATCAACTACAACCGTAAAGTCAGGGGTTATCCCGGAATTTACGAGAGCCCCTAAGGCAGTTCCCACAGAAAATATAGGGATTTTTCCCTTCACACTTTTAAGGATTTCTAAATCGTTATCAAGAGAAGGCCCCGCGCTTACAATAATGGCGGGGATTCCTTTAAATAAATCTTTAAAATCTTCTATACCGGGACGATTTGCTATATCAAGTAGATTATTCAGGGTATTTTCCTGCCATATATTCTGATACCAGCGCATAGTATCAAAAGAGGATCTATAAAAACTAAGCAACCCCCGCAGGCCGCGGGAAATTTCCAGGTAGTAAGAAGTGAAAAGATTGCTGCTGGGAGGATGTAACAACATATTTACCCCCACAGTGTTTATTTTTAAAAACCCGCTCTTTTCGATAAGCGAGAGTGCCAGGTCATGGTCCTCTTCTATAACAAAAAAAACTGAAGGGTCGTTGATTAGGTTAATAAAGTCTGTATTCTTTAGGGCGATTTTAAAAATTGCGGGATTCTTTTCAACTATCAGCATCTTGCCTTTAAAATAAGGGTTACTCCACACTTTCTTTATATGGTAGCCAAGTCCGAACCCTAAAACTATCAATACATCGGTTATCTCCGGAGAAAAGTCTTCGGTAAGATAATCTACCTCCCTTAAGGGGTCATAAGCACTGTGAAAAAGAATATTATCGACTTTCAGGGTTGGAACACCGGACTTTGAGGCAAATACCTCTAAAGAAGGCCCGCTTTGTGTTTTTTCTAACCTTTCATAAAGATGGGGCCTGTTTTCTTTTAAGGCTTTTAAGTTTTTTTCGTAAATTACGTTGTCCATTATAGCTTCGTTAATTCACAGATACAATTCACAGATAGGCATAGATATCCGCGCTCATTCCTGCCTGCCCTGTCTGCCGCAGGCAGGCGGCAGGCAGGTGTGTTTTTTATCTGTGGTTATCTGTGCTTTTCTGCAAAAAAGGCAATATTTCATACTCTATCAAATCAGCCATCAAGACATAATCTCTCCTTTGGAAACCTGATAAAAGCCCGCGAATGACTAAAGCTAAGTTTTTAAGCTCAAGCTTAGGCCTATCCTTAACTAATGCTTTAAGTCCCCCCACCACCCCTGGGATAGACTCTGCTATTTCGGCGGTTTTTCCCTTCCTGAGCTGGGAAACTATAGCTTTAAGGTCTTTTCCAAAGTCTTTACTCATTATTCTTTTTTATATAGTAACCGCCCTTCTTACCTCTCCGTACCCCGACCATCTTTCGTAGAAAAGCCATTTGAAAACGTATATAGGAAGGGTCTACGTTTAAAATCTTAGAAAGTAACTGGGAATTAATGGGGTGCGCATAGGTGCTCCCATTTACTTTCAAAGCTTTAAGTATTTCTTTATGGATATCTTTCATTCTTCAAGCCTCAAGCTTCAGGCTACAAACTACAAGCTTCACACCTCGAACCGCAAGCCTGTAAAGCCTGCGACCTGTGGCTTGTAGCCTGTACATAACATAACCCAACATTTTCAAAGAAAAAATATATGTTTTAGGAAGATTGCTGCTGATAAGATGGCAGAAGCCTCTGGGCCATAAACAGGCTCAAATTACTGTTCGCGTTTATAGCCTGCTCAACATTTGACCACTGAACCAGTAACTTTTCCTCTAGGTCCTCAAGGTAATCCTGAAAATCATCTATATCTTCCTGGATATCATCTATCCTGCTGTTAACTGTCTCTATTCTTGTAGTTACTCTGCCTGTAGGGCCTAAAATATTATCAAGGTAATCGTCAAGCTGCCAGGCAACTCCCGCGCCTGATGCATTAAACAGGCTCTCAACTTCTTCGGGGTCGCTCTCAAGGGCAGCTTCAAGCCTCCCCATATCGGCAATAGACATTACCCCGTTTTTATCAACCTCTATCCCGACTCTAAAAAGTGAATTATATTCTTCGGGCTGACCACTCACAATTCCCGTCGCTCTCTGGCGCAACTCATAAGTTATCCTCTTGATAATCGTATCTGTAGTAAGAGGTGAGCCTTTATGGGTTTCTACATTGTAGGCAGATTGAGTCTTGATGCCGCTTATCGCATCATTATAATCCTGGACAAAAGCCTCTATCGCGGTAATGGCAGCATCTTTATCCCGTTGGACGGTTATAGTCGAGTCCCCTGTGTCCAGAAGATTAAGGGTAACTCCGGTTATTGCATCATCTACTGAATTGCTTGAGCGGGTAAAGTTAAGTCCGTCTATATCAAAGGAAGCATCCTGGGCGGCGGAAAGTTCATTTTTAAAGGTAGTAGCGCCCACATCTGATATATCAATTGAGTCAAAACGTACTGTGCCGGTTCCGGCATCATTATCATTAATATACTGGACTTCATCTATCGTATCGTAAGAGCCATACTGGGCAAACCAATCTGCGCCGAGATTAAAGGTATAGACCTGCCAGTTCCCTGAAGGCGGGGATGAGTGCTGAGATTGGTCGGCCAGCCCCCAGGCCTGAGTACCTGTAACCTGATATACGTACTGGTTTCCGGTTGAGGTATCATAAAAACCTATTGCCTGGATTTCTCCTTCATCAGGGACTTTCATCGCAACCTGCACCTGAACATCTCCGTTAAGAGCTATGCCTGAGATGCTCTGGATTTTCCAGGTATTTCCTCCCAGTTCAAGCGACTGGCTGCCGGTATATGAGTCAGTATTTATTTGAGACCATACAGGATTGTTATCCTGGTCCCCGGCAAAACGGGGTGCAGTGTAGGGGTTAAGAGTAACGGGATTTTCAAAGTCTTCTGAAAAAAGAGGAGAACCAAATATACCCGAAGTATTAAGTAGACTTCCTGCGATATTCTGCATACTCATCTCACCGGCAGTTCCGGTTTCATCAGAGGTAATCAAGAGCCTTGCGCTTGAGCCGGTCTCATTTACAACTGTTGCACTAACTTCTGCAGCTGAATTATTGATAGCAGATGCCATATTCTGCAAGACCGTCTGGTTGGTGTCGCCCGCGTTTATTGTCACATCTATATCGGTATCCACTCCGTCTATGGT
>WJKZ01000013.1 GCA_014728785.1 Candidatus Omnitrophota bacterium | reverse complement strand
TTTTATGAAAGAGAAAAAAGGTATTAATTACGACGGGCTTTCTGCCTGGCAGTATTATTTACGCAGAGGCAAAGACCTGGCTTCTACCCGCAGAAAGGCGAGATACATATTTTCCCGTTTTGCCTCACGCGGCAAGGGTACGGTTGTAGAGATTGCTTCAGGTCCTTCTTTTCTTTCGATTGAATTATATAAGCTTCTGAAAGGAGACTTTCATTTTTACGGCACAGATGTTGATTTGAGAATGCTGCATATAGCCAGCAACAGGGCCGACGAGGATGCCTGCCGGATAAATTTTATAAAAAATGATGCGGCCGAATTGCCTTTTAAAGATAACAGTTTCGATTTGATTGTCAGCGAGTATTCTTTTCATCACTTCAAGGAGCCTGTAAAAGTTTTAAAGGAAATAAAAAGAATATTAAACCCCCGGGGGGTAGTTTTTATTTATGATTTTAACCCTGCTTCTCTATATGCTTTTATGGTAAGGTTTGTCTGTGAAGTCAGGTTGCTGCACGCTATGTTTAAGAGCATGAGGAATATTGATTTGACTCCTTTACGGCATTCCCTGGACGCTTCTTATGACGGAGCGACTGTTAAGAAGCTGCTGGCAGAGAGCGGTTTTGTGAAGTTCGCACTTAACGAAGGTTTTCTTTTAAGAGATATAAGGATTGAGATGAGAAAATAGCTTTAGCCGCAGACTTTTATAATTATCCCCATCCCCAGAAAATCCTCATTTATATCGATTTTTAAATTTTTATAACTACCGAGGATATTTTTTATTTCCCTGATGGTATAAGAGGCCCTTACAGAGTTAAGGAAGTTGTTTTTCAGAGGTAAATAATACAAACAGGGGACTCTCTTCAAATCGTATATAAATATCAGTCCGTTTTTTTTAAGGTGTTTTAAGAGGTTTGAAATTGCTGTTTTAGGATTTTGCCAGTGGTGGAGGGTGTAAACGCAATATATCAAATCAAATTCACCCAGCTCTTCCGGGCTCAGGTTTTTTTCTGCGTCTGCAGAGAGCAATCTTATCTTTCCTTCAAGGCCTTCTTCGTTAATAATCTTTTCGGCAGCATCAATCCTATGCCGGCAGCGCTCTATGCCGGTTACCCGGATATTATCCATGCTTTTTGCAACTTCCATTGCCATTATTGCCGGGCCGAAATCTATTTCAAGGTATCCGCCCTTAATTCCCAGAGATTTAACCTGCTTTAAAGGGTGTTTGTAGCATCTCTTGTCTTTAAGATATCTTTTTATATACTTTTCGGCTTCCTCAAGGCTTACGGGTTTTTCTTTTTCCGGTATTCTCCTCATCTTTTAAAAACACTCCTGTTTTCTGATATATACGGTGAAAAGCACCGGCTTTGTTATCACTTCAAAATCATCTATATTGTTTTTTACAAGTTCATCTTTTAGCTCCTCCGGTGTATAGGCGTGCTCTACCGCATACTGCCAGCCTTTTCTCATCTTTTTTCCCCTGCGCCCGGCTATTCCCAGCCAGAAGCAACCAAGGCGAAAAATTACTTTTCCTTTAAATGTTAAGTCTCTCCGGGTGTCGGAAATCACACAAATTCCGCCTTTTTCCAGAACCTCCAGAGATTGCCGGATTACCTTAAGCGGGTTTTGCCAGTGCTGGAGGGAGCCGTTTGATATTACCATATCGAATTTTTCTCCGAATAAATCCGTTAACCGGCCGGCATCGGCGTTGAGAAAAGAGACATTGGATACCCCTTCTTTTTTTTTATTGTTTTCCGCCGCTCTCAACATATCCTGGGATATATCTATAGCTTTGACTCTGTATCCGGGGTTTTTCTTTGCAAGCCATAAGCTTATCCAGCCGGGGCCGCATCCTATTTCCAGTATTTTCAGAGATTTTTCAGAATCTATGCGGGAAAGAGCAGAATCGATTAACCTTAAATAAGGACGGCGCAGCGCCGTTTTGACAAAGCTGCTGTACTCTTCCATTCTAAGGTCTTTTGAGTCGGTTATTGCTTCCTCATTGGGGGGTACGGGTTTACGTTTTTTCATTCGAATTTAATTTTTTCTGCCAGTTCGGCTTTTTTCCTCAGAGTCATTTTTATATTCACTATATTCCATATCACCGACTTTGTAAATAAAGGCAGAAGCAGCAGCCGGTTTTCCCGGGTTATTTTTTCATGGGGGCCGAAAAATAATTTTATTTTAGCCCTTAAAGTTTTTGTTTTTTCGTACGAAAAGGCATGGGGGGGCCAGTAAACATTAAAAATCAGATAAGCAGCTTGGCGCAGAAGAAAAATGTAGTTAGGGTAAAGCGGGACATTTCTGCTTTTAGCCAGGGAGTGCAGTTTTATGAAAGCATATAATATATTTCTGCTTTCAAGATAGAAGCGTTTTTTTCTGTAGCAGGCCCCATTTGTGTCTTTTACCCCCCGCAGATGAGTTGTTCTTGCTTCTTTTACATATCTCATTTTAAGGCCGAGAAGGTAACAACGGATGAAAAAATCAAGGTCTTCATAATATATTTCATAGGTTTCGTCAAATTCAAGCTTATAATTTATGAGTATATCTTTTTTTATCATAAAAACGGTGCTTAGAACGAGGAAATGCTTATGCATTTCCTCAACCGGATACATAAGACGCCCGTCGGTATAAAATATACGGGGATAGCTTATATCAGAACCTGCCATATTCTTTTTTAAGGCTTCGAGGCTCTCTTTTTCAAGTATTACGTCTGAATCCATAAAAAGAATATATTTTCCGTCTGCTTCTTTTACCCCGCGGTTTCGACAATAGGCCGCACCCTTTCTTTGCCTGTTTCTGACGATTTTTACCCCTTCAAACTCCTTAGGTAAAGACTCAAGAGGCTCTGCTTTTGAGGCATCATCGACTACTATTACCTCATAATCTCTTAAACCCTGCGAGTAGACCGAGACAAGGGCTTTCTGAAGAATCTGCGGCTGGTTATAATGGGGTATTATTACGCTTATCTCCATAACAGAGCTATTTTTTCTTAAAATCCGCCGCCCTGCTTAAGGCAAAGATTTTAAAATTTTTTAAAATGTTATATTGCACCTCAAGCATTAAAGTGCATCCGTGAGTGCACCGGCAGCAGAAGCTTTCTGTTTTTGCTTTTTCCTCTAATAACCGGGGCAGGTTAAAATCATAATCGGAAAGGTTTCCCAAAGAGTTTTTCATCTCACAAATGCTTACTTCCATATCAGGGTATACTATCGCAGATGTACCGGCTGCAAGACATCTTTTATGTTTCCCGTTTTCCCTGAGCGCCTTAAGCGCTTCCTCATATATATAGAGAGAGAAAAGGAAGTTTTCACTTTTCTGATTTCTCTCTTTAGAGAACTTTTTTATCTTCAAAATCAGAGACGAAAGTTCGCCGTCTTCAGGGAGAGTGCAGGCGGCATCTTTTGGTTTATAATCGGTTTTTATAGCTTTACCCCGGGATGAGATTCCCGCTATCCGTACCAGCTCAAAACCGTAATCTACCCCTAACTTTTCAGCCGTCTCGAAAGTCTCCTCGATGCGGGAATGATTAAGAGAGGATATTACAATCAGGGCGTGGATTTTAAGGTTAGGATAAACCTTCCTTAAATCTTTTAATACCTTAACTGTTTCTGAAAGTTTTTTAAAAGCATTCTCTTTACCCCGGATAAAATTATGCACCGAAGGGGGGCCGTCGAGAGACAATTGTATATGCAGTGGGGAATCTATTTCTGCGGCTATGTTATTGACGGTTTCTGCAATCAGGCCGGTAGTGTAACCGTTGGTATCCAGGAATATTTGCTTCGCCTTGTTGATTTTCTTATAGGCAAGGCAGAGGGAAGCCAGGTTAGGGTAAAGGAAAGGCTCACCCCCGGTTATGACCACCCGTTCCAGCGGTCTTTTAAGGCTTTTTATCATTTTTTCTATCTCCCCAAATCCGGGGGTTTTAATTTCTTTATTTAAAAAATTGTGGTAAAAGCAGTGGCGGCACTCCAGATTGCATTTGTTAGTTACAAAATGGGTAAGATAGAGGGGGCTCTCTAAA
>WJKZ01000146.1 GCA_014728785.1 Candidatus Omnitrophota bacterium | reverse complement strand
GTCTTAGATGCTGCCAGCGGTGAAATATACAACCGCATTCAGGACAAACCGTTTTACTGGCTTCTAAGTCCTCCCTAAGAGGTGTGGTAATTACAACCCAGCCTCCCGGACGCAATATTCGATAAATTTCTCTTAATATCAAATCCAAGCCGGAATCATCCACGTGTTCTACGACCTCTACCAATATTGAGATATCGATACTGTCATCCTTTAAGGATGAAGGGAAATCACGGATATGAACTGCTCCGGCAAAGTTTTTTCTTCCTGAAAATTTATTGTTTACGGCGTTAAACGATTCTTCGCTAAAATCCATACCCCAGACTCTGCGAGTACCCATACCAAGCAGGTATCCTATGAGGTGCCCTCTGCCGCAGCCGAAATCTAAAACGTCTTTGTCTTTGAAGGAAATATACTTCCTGCATTGGCCTAAAATATAAATTCCCGAATGAGAGGAAAAATACTGGCTGGCATAAGAAGGATTATTGGCATAGTAATCCCATAACCTGGCAATTTTATCGGGGCTCCATTTTATGGGGTGTAATTTATCCATTCTTTTGAAATCTTTCATACCACAATTGAAACATAAATACCGTCCAGACACAATTCTTTAAATAACTGCGACCTCCTAAGTAAGGTTTTACTATATCATTATACAACTCTCTCTTAAACAACCCCTGTTTAGCAAGGTAAGCCTCCCCCAGATAATGGTTGAGCTTGGAACGAAGAGGTCCCTTTAGCCATCTGTCTACAGGCAGGACAAAATACTTCTTAGGGGCCTTTATTACTTCAGGAGATAAAACCCCCTTAAGAGACTTTATAAATAAATATTTAAGCTTCCCGGGATGTGTCCGGACCTGAGGCGGAATACGCATAATGAACTCTACCAGCCGATGGTCAAGGTAAGGCACTCTTGCCTCAAGCGAGTGAGCCATGGAAAACCTGTCGGTCATATAAAGGAATTCCTCGGGTAGCTGCATTTTAAAATCAATGGAGGCAACAGTATCCCTGGGTGATTTTCTTTCTGCCCCCCGCCAGAGTCTTTCTATAATTGCCTCTGAAGGCCGTGCGTTTTCAAGTATTCCGGTATCAAACATATAATTTCTCTTCATCACTTCGGTAAAATACCTCTTATAAAGATAGCCTTTAGGAAATTTTTTTAAAGACGATAAAGTCTTTAACGGGCTTCTGTCCAGTATCGCATATTTTGCCGTCTGCTTTAACCTTTCAAAAATAATCTCATAAGGAAGCCACTTGCCGTAATTTCCGAATAATTCGTCTCCTCCGGTGCCGGTTAAAGCAACCTTAACAGCTTTTGACATTTCTTTAAACACATACCAGGAAGGAAGCCCCCCTCCGTAAGGTTCGTCTAAATGCCAAATCATCTCATCAAGCTCTCTCAATAAATCATCAGGCTTAAGCACTATTTCATGATGCTCTGTTCCCCACATCCGGGCGGTTTCTTCTGCGAGCCTGCGTTCATCTAAAAAAGACTCTCTTTTGTGAGAAAATCCTACTGAGAAAGTCTTGATTTTTTTAAAACCCGAGGCTGCGAGTAATCCCACCAAGGCTGATGAATCAATCCCGCCGGATAAAGAGCAACCCAGGGGAACATCGCTGATTGACCAATCCTTTACCGCCTCCTCTGCTTTATTCTTAATCTGCCCGCACAGTTCATCTATGCTCATGCCGTATATATCAGAAGCCGGAATATCCCAATATCTTTTTACCGCTAAGTCACCTGCCTTTAAGCTATAAACAAAGTAATGTGCTGCGGGGAGCTTTTTTATATCTTTATAAATACTGGAAGATGGGGGAATAAACTGAAAACTCATATAGTCGTATAAACTTTGCAAATTTATATCTTTCGATACCTCCTCAAGACAAAGAAGAGATTTTATCTCAGAGGCAAAAGAAAAAATCCTGCCCCTTCTGGTAAAATATAAAGGCTTAATACCCATCCTGTCCCGGGCACCGAAAAGTATATTTTTATTTTTATCGTATATTACGAAAGAAAACATCCCGTTCAGCTCAGAAAGCATATCAAAGCTTCTCTCTTCATACAGATGTACTAAAACTTCGGTATCGGAATGGTGACTTGCGAATTTATGTCCTTTATTTATAAGTTTTTCCCTTAAAGCCTTAAAATTGTAAATCTCTCCGTTAAATACAATCCAGATGCTTTTATCCTCATTGGACATCGGCTGATGACCCCCTTCTATATCTATAATGCTCAGGCGGCGCATAGCCAGGCCCAGGGGGACTGAAGGGTCGCGGTAAAAACCGCAATCGTCGGGTCCCCGGTGAATCTGGACCGCATTCATCTTCTCAAGAATTGAGGAATCTGATTTTCCAGCTAAACCTGCTATACCGCACATAGTTTACATCCGGGAATTTAGATAATCACAGCCCTCTTGCTGGAGCACCCAGCGGCTAAAAGCTTTTAAATCATCCGCCTCAAAAAGCTTCCCGCGGGAAAAAATGCGGGGATAAAGATTATGGTCAAGCGGGCGGCTCCCCTTGGTTTTGTAAGAGAATTGAGCTTTAAAACTCTTCATTATCCAGGGCCTGAGATTAAAAATTGCAAAGGCGTGTTTCTTGGCCAATAAAGTCTGCTCATGGGTTAAAGGAGGAAAACTTTCAATTTTAGAAAGCTTATCCAAATAGTCCTCTCGTGTCTCTGAATCTATGGTGAACCCTAAACCGTAATACCTTCCCGTGCCGGCCGTAAATACAGGTTTCCCGAAACAGGGAAGCTCTATCCCGGTAGTACCTCTTACGGTAATTCCGTAATCAGCTAAGTTAAACAACGATAAAGTATTAATATCTGTGTCTGGGGAAAGTACATGAACATGCGCAGGGAGTTTTCCTATATTTTGACGGATTAAAACCTGCTCCCGGAGTTCTCCTGTGACTCCATCGAGATTTTTTTTCCAGAGGCTTGCAGGATGCAATTTAATTATCCAGTTTAGGTTAGGATTGTTACAAGCTGCCTTTAAAGTCTCTACGAACCACTCCTCATAGTCTTCGAATAAATCCTCGCCGTAAAACAAATTCGCATCCCATAAAACATGAGAAAAAACTACTGCTGTCTTTTTATCGGCATCCAGGCCGAGCTGCTCAATTATTTGATTTTTGCCCTTTTTAGTAGTGCCTTTTAAGTTGCGCTGGCTTAAGAACCACACTCCTGCGTAACATTTATTAAAATGATCCCCTATTGCCTTCTCTTTGTCTTCGCCCCACTGCATTTCCTTAATACGTCGGAATGTGGCCTTCGATACGGAATTAGGATGAGTTCCTTTTGTCTCTTTATTAAAACGTTTGAAAATCAGAGCATCCTCACGTATCGGCTGAATAAATTGTATAGTATCCGCACCCTTGCTGAAAGCTAAATCAAAAAT
>WJKZ01000145.1 GCA_014728785.1 Candidatus Omnitrophota bacterium | reverse complement strand
CTATAGGCCTTATATCCTTAAGCCCCCGGGAATCCGGACGCTTCTCTTCTTCCAGTATCTTTTTGCGTACGAATTCCTCCTCGATAGAATAAAAAACTTTTTTTATCTCTGTCTCGTCGATTTCAGCCTCTTCGTTTATAAACTCCTCGTTACACTCTTTGAGTATTTCCTGTATTTTTGATTCGCGTTCTTCTTTTTTAACCAGCCCGTATATATCCTCCAGTTTTTCCTGTATTTTTTCTTTTATCTGAGCTGTTAATTCTTCGCTGGGTGCGCTTATCTGGACTTCTCTTTTCTTTCGACCGTACTTTTGTCTGAAATCTTTCTGTGCCTTTATTATCTTATCTATATAGAGACGGCTGAATTTTATCGCTTCAAATACCTCTTCTTCAGACACCTCCTCAAGCTGGCCTTCCAACATAATAATCTTTCCCTCAGTCCCTACCACTACCAAATCCAGAGGGGAATTTTGCTTCTTATCGTAGGTAGGATTGACTACAAACTCTCCGTTGAGCTTGGAAACTCTCACCGCGCCTATAGGTTTCTCAAACGGTATATCGGAAACAAAAAGAGCACAGCTTGCGGCATTAAGCGCCAATACATCGGGATTGTTTTCGCCGTCGCTCGACAACACTAAACCGAATATCTGAACTTCATAAGTAAACCCTTTAGGGAATAACGGCCGCAGAGGCCTGTCTATAAGGCGGGCATTCAATATTTCCTCATCTTTGGGCCTGCCCTCTTTTTTAATAAAACCTCCGGGAATTTTCCCCATAGCATAAGTTTTTTCTCTGTATTCAACGGTCAGAGGAAAGAAACCTTTGGAAGGCGAAGGCTCCTTAGACATGCATACCGTTGAAAGCACAACGGTACCACCACAGGAACAACTTACACTGCCATCCGCCTGTTTGGCAAGTTCCCCTGTAGAGAAAATCAAATCTCTGGCACCAATATTCGGAATAGATAAAGAAACGGCCATCTTATTTTTTTATTTTAAGTTCTTTAGTGACTTCTTCGTAAATCTGCGGGTCTTTCTTCTTTAGACCACTTAGAAGGCGACGGCGTCTACCTACGAGCGTCAAAAGACCCCGGCGGGAATGAAAATCTTTCTTGTGCTTTTTAAGATGCTCGGTGAGATAGCTGATTCGTTCGGTTAATAAAGCAATCTGCACGGCAGCCGACCCGGTATCTTCTACGTGTACCTTGAACTTCTCAACAATTTGCTTTTTCTTGGTCTTACTTATCATAATCAACCCTTTATGTTGTTAAAAAAACTCAACTCCTTCCTTTTAAGAAAGTTTACCTTAGTAGTTAGCCTTTACCAAGGTTTTTATATTGTAGCAAAATTAAAAGTGGGAGTCAATCTTAATTTGGCGGTTATTTTTTTAGTCCTTTCCCGGAAAAAATCCCCCCGATGGTGAAGTCTATAAAACATATTTTACAGCTTCAGCTGCCGGGTTCTTCCTTTCTGTCAAATTCATCAACCACTTTCCTTACTTCCATCTCGGTCTTCTCTATCCTCTCCCTGCAGAGCTTTATCAGCTCCGATGCCCGCTTAACCTTTAAAGCTACCTCATCTACATCGATGCTCTCCTCCTCCAGCCCCCGGAGTATTTCGTTTAATTCTTTCAGCGCCTCACTGTACTTTAGTGTTTTTTTTGCCATATTCTCTACTCCTTTCAGCTAATCAGGTAATAAAAATAACTATGGTCCGGCGGGGGAAGCAAACCTTGCCCATGAAAACTCATTTTACCGCTTCTATATATAATGAACCGGGCTTATATTGCCTGCCGGACTCATCCGAATCCAGGCCATAACTGTTCCAATCCGTAATTAAGCTTGTATTATACTTCTGTTTCTTAACTGCCCTGTAGCCAAGATTTAATAACAGGGCTTTCAGATTAATCCTGTCATACATCCATTGATGAGTCTCTCCTCTGCGGCGGGCATCACCTAAAATAATATTTTCAATCAGCCTCCTGAAAGGCTTCTGCTGGCTGGTGCCTACCGCTTCTTTCCTTACGGATTGCTCAAGAAAGGCTGAAATACAATAATCATGCCTGTCTAACTCCTCAGGGTTAATACTGCATTCAGAAATATGCTCGAGGTAATCTCTACAGAGCTTCTCCAGATCAGGTACTACTATTCTATGTATACCTCCCGCTCTAAGAACCCGCTTGGTTTCCAGTAAAAACTTTGCAGCAACGTCTTTATATAAATGTTCTAACATATGTGAATGATACACGACATCTACCGATCCGGAATCAAAAGGCAACCTTTTTAATAAATTACACACCATAATATTGTCCGGCAAAGAGTGAAATCTCTCCCTCCGCTCTCCTTTTATAAACAACGGTGCGACAGCCTTTAGTATTTTATTCTTCTTTATTCTCAAGTACATCGACCAATCGATATTAATCACCTCTTTAGAGTCGCTGGTCTTTGTACCACAGCCAAGATTAAGTATTTTCATATAAGTTATATTTTTTCTTTTTAATCTCTGAAAAAACACTGCCTTCAAAAAGGACTGTCTTTATATGGTCTCCTGGATTTAGGTCTTTCGCCTTCTTTATCGCCTTATTATTTTTAAAAGTTACAGAATATCCTCTCCTCAATATATTTCTGGGGTTAAGTAATTTTATTTTTTCTTTCTTATGCTTTAAATCCTCATATATTTTTTTGATAAGCCCCTCAAAGTTAAATATTATCTTTTCCCAGAATTGGTTAATTTCGCTATCTCTGTACTTTAGCGAATTAAGTGCCGTTGAAACAAGGCGGTGCCTTCTGCCCAGCAGCTCTTCATTGTGAAACCTGAAATAACGCCCCAGGCG
>WJKZ01000144.1 GCA_014728785.1 Candidatus Omnitrophota bacterium | reverse complement strand
GATGTGGAGACCAGCCGCATTCTTATAAGAAAGCATAACGGGGGAGAATTCTACATCGAAGCTGACAAGTTTGCGCGGCTTTTCAAGAGCGAAATAGAGAATAACAAGACAAATAAAAAGCGCTATGCCGCCATGAAGTCCAAGAAAGTTACAAGGAGAGTCAGAGACCCCGAAACTAATACCATAAAAGATGTCGAAGTTAAACTGGGTTTCGAAAAATTCCTTACCGAATGCGAAGGACTGTTCGGGGATTAGGAGGCAACATGACCGCAAGGGAATGGATTGAGAAGGTCTTTGCGCCCAAGATAGAACAAGGAAAAATAATAATCGCGGCGGGCTCGAAGAAAGTCAACAAGGACGGCAAGGGCAGGCGTACCGGAGCCCGCATCTATATTGAGGTGGCCAGCTTCGAGGAACTCTTCAGGGAAGAAATTGAAGCAGGCGGCAGCAATGCCGAAATAGCCCGGAGAATCGCCGACAAGAAGACCGTCAGGAAGGGCTTCAATCACGAAACCAATAAAGTTGAAGACATGGAATTTGACGTTGGCTACAAAAGCTTTATAGAGGACATGGCCGCCAAAGGTATATTCAAATAGGAGAGAGTATGGGAGCGATAGCATATCCCAAGCTTCAACAGATATTCATAGGCGGGGCGCCGCCCGGAACGTCCGATGTCGATATTACGATAGCGGCAACTGATTATGATGCGGGTGCGTTATCGCCATATCGCGCCAAGACAATCAGCGCGACATCCGCCCATGATTTTACATTCTTCGTGCCGGACAGCTTCCCCGGACTTTCGAAATTAAACGCCCTTGAGTTGCTTTATATCAACGTCAGCGCCAACGTGGGGGTCACTGTCCAGATAGATTTTGCAAGCGAGTATGGTCTTGACACACAAGCAAAAAATGCCAACTTTGTCAACCATCCCGACCCGGCTGGCGGGGCTGGTTCATATCTTATTTCGGCGGTAAACACGCATGGGAAGTTTGACCTTACTAATCTCGCCGGAACGAATATGTTCCCTAATCTCGCAGCGGGGCAGCGATGCGGACTGAACGTCAACCATAGAGGCATAGGCGGAGGTATCGGGTATCTCGGTATCCGCATTGCTTATAATTATTAGGAGTAAAAATGGCCGAGTACGAATACACGAGGGAACTTGTGACTGACAAAGAATATTATAATTTTCCAAACCCCGACAGGGACATCGACCCGGGAACCGGCAATCCTATTCTTCCCTGTAAAGATATATATGATGCCATCGGGGTAAAGGTCGATATTTACAATACGAATTTAACGAGCTTTACGGTAGTGACTCCCCGAGAGCTTACCACTCAGGAGGAAACAGATATGGCCGCCGCGATAGCTCTTCATAAAAGCAACGGAGTATAGTAATGAGATTTGGCTCGCTTGCATATCCATCACAGATTATACCGGGCGAAATGTTTTTTTACCAGCCCGACTTGGTGCTTGCGGGCGTAGTGCCGTCCGTCGCGGACGTGGAGGGAGCGGGCTGGTTTATAGGATGCAGGGGTATCGGTATCGGAATCGACAACTCGGTATGGTGGATGCTTTACACGGGCTCTCAGGTTAAATCAGTAGAGCTCTCATCTACGGGCTGGATAGACCTGTTTTTTGAGGATTTTGAGGCCGGGGACTGGCGCGGCCTCTGGAACGACCCTACTATTCCCGTATTTAATGAAAATTTCGAAGATGCGGACTGGCGAGGCGAATGGATGGGAACGACCGGCGTTTTTACGGAAGACTTTGAAACATGGTAGGAGATGACGATGGTATTATTTATAATTGCATTAACCCTGTTAGTTGTCTTCGCAATGTCGGCGAGCGATTGGGACTTGGGAACGCAGAATACCGTTTCACCCTCTATTGTGGCAGACGGGGATTTTGTACTTGAAGTTGATTTCAATCCGGGCGGCGGCCCGGCAGAACTATTTGACATGTTTTACAACGGCGATGTTAATATAGGCCCGAACACCGAGATAGATTTCAAGATAAAAGCTCTCGACAACGAGCAATTTCAGTACTCGGGAAATCCAAAACTCTGGTTTCGCGCTGACGGCATAGATATAAACGCGCTTACCGGAATCGGCGTCTGGTTCAAGGGCTCTTTTTCCGGGGGATGGTGGCGAGCGGTCGATATATATAAATACGATGGCGGAACACCTACGCTGCTGAACGCTTCCGGCAATCTTCACAGCATTGCAGTTAATACATGGTACAGGTATAGGGTTCGGGTATGGGACACCATTTTTCCTGCAAACAATGTACGATATTCGGTGGAATTATGGACTGGCGCGGCTTGGAACTTACTTCTTCAGTATGACGATGCTACGGCATGGGCAAAGGGCGTCACCGGGAGATTCGGAACGGGCGGAAGAGGCAGCACGGCGGTTCTCGCTCAAAAAGAAAGATGGAACGACCTTGCGATAGGGGAAATGTCATAATGCTTATTGAGGTACAGGAAGACGGTTCATATAAACTCGACGGCGAGCCAATAGAAATAACCAAAATGGAAGTTGCGGGCCTGCCGGTGGAGGCGGTTTTCCATGACGGGAAATATTATCCGGTGAGCACTCCCGAGCCCGAAGACAAGAAGATGTTTCAACGGGAACTAAAAAAAGCCCTTCACAATCCAGAGCTTTGGGAGGATAAGTAAATGGCAGCACGGGCATATCCGGAATTGGTTGTGCCGAGAGAGCTCGCTCGATACCGGGCGGATGTGAATCTTTCAGGTGCCATTCCGGTCGTTGCGGATGTTACTGCGGCCGGATGGAGTGCAGGCGATAGGGGCTTTGGTATAGGAACAGACGGTTCGGTATGGTGGATGTATTTCGACGGGGCAGCGTTAGAGGCGGTCGAACATACCGAATAAAGCAGGAGGCCGAAATGCCGCATAAAAGGCAACATGATATTAATAACGTGCAAGACCATGCAGGTGGAACTAACAATACCGTCATCGGAACGGACGGCGGGGTTCTGGCTGAAATCCCATTTTCTTCCGGGGTTGCCAATGACAATTTAGTACGGCGAGATGCCAGCGGCGACATCGCGGTAAACCTGGCTCCGGGCGGAGCATCGGCGGCGGCAAGCAAGCAGTATGTCGATAACGTAGCAGTCGGGCTGAAGTGGATTTCGCCCGCGCAGGTTTTGAATATAAAAGATGACGGGGATGCGGGTGGAGCGCCACCCGCAGCGAATGCGGGAGATGCGTTTGTTGTAAATAACTGGGGCGGCGGTTACAATGACGGCGACATCGTGGAATATGACGGAACATCATTCAATGTTATCCTTTCCAATGTCGGAGGCGAGCCGCCCAATGGCACAAGAGCGGTTGTCATAGATGCCGCCGCCGCCGGTTCATTTGCCGGGCATGAAGACGAGATAGCAACTTATGATACAGGAACAAGCCTGTGGAGTTTTACTTCGCCGGTTGATGGTAATGCTATTCTTATGGTCGGCGAAAACGGAATAAATGAAAACAGAGCATATACTTACGATGCCACGCCCGGAGAATGGATACAATTCTCATCTTTGGGTGCGTTCGAGCAGATGCAATTTTACTTCGGAGTTGACGGCACTCTTACAGTCGGGGATGACCAGACATTATGGCTTGTGGCTGGACAGGCGGTTACAGCAATAGAAGCGTATGCAGTTGTTAAAACCGGGCCAACAGGAGCGGCATTAACTATAGAAATAGAAAAATCAAGCAATCAGGGCGGAGCATGGAGCACGGTAGTTTCATCGGCGGCCCTGCAAATAGCGGACGGCTCTCAAGAAGGGGAGGCAACGGGCTTATCGGTTTCTATTGCAAAGAATGACGTGCTGAGAATTAACATTGACCAGATTGGCAGTACGGTCGCGGGCGCGGACTTATCGGTAGCGTTGAAGGTGATAAAATGATAACAAGTAAGATATTCGAGGTAAACGGCGGTTATGGTTACGACATTCTAATCGATAACAAATTGATTATCCGACAGCCTCATGCCCCAGCGGTAAGCGGGATGGTTATTATGTCGCGAACGCAAGCTGAAAACATGGCTGCTCTGGTTGTTAATAAGCTAAATGACAAAAGGACAGCCGAGGAAGAGACGGAACTCCAGAATCTTCTATCAAAAGACACCTTAACCGAACAAGAAAAGGCGAGAGCGGAAACACTTTCAAACAAGGAAAACCCGACGTTATTAATCTCGGAAGTAGAGAGCGTAATTAAATAATGAGTGATAGCTGGCAAAGAAAAACAGATTACGGCGGTCTCGCCAAGATGAGGGCGGTTGGCTTTGCTATCGGCTCGAAGGGCTATATAGGCACTGGCGGATGGGGTACGACTGAATACAAAGAATGGTGGGAGTACGACCCCGCGACGGATTCATGGACTCAAAAAGCCGATTTTCCCGGCAATCACAGATATTCAGCGGCGGGCTTTGCAATAGGCGCATATGGCTATCTCGGTACGGGTAAAAACACATCTTTCTTTTATGATTTCTATCGCTACGACCCATCTACGAACACATGGCTGGCAAGGCAAAATTTTCAGGGTTATCTTAGATATGGGGCGGTTGCATTCGCCATTGGCTCGAAAGGCTATCTCGGCACCGGCTGGAAGTCATCAAGGACAGTCGATTTTTGGGAGTACGACCCGGCCACTAACGCTTGGACTCAGAAAGCCAACTTCGGCGGCGCTGCCCGACTGTTTGCTACAGGCTTCGGCTTGAATGGCAAGGGCTATCTCGGCACCG
>WJKZ01000143.1 GCA_014728785.1 Candidatus Omnitrophota bacterium | reverse complement strand
GACATTGACTCAGCCCGGAATACCCAAGTCACAGATTCTGAAACAATCCAGGCCGGCTGGATGGGAGTTGATATAGGCCCTAAGACAATAGAAAAGTTCTCGTCGGAAATAAAAGAAGCAGGGACTATTGTTTGGAACGGGCCGGTAGGCATATTTGAAAACGAAAAGTTTGCTCAAGGAACAAAAGCCATAGCAAAGGTTATAGCCGAAAGCAGGGCAGTATCTGTTATTGGCGGAGGAGATACGGCAGCTGCAGTTGCAAAATTTTCTCTTTCCGATAAAATGTCTCATATATCTACGGGAGGAGGAGCTTCGCTTGAATACCTGGAGGGGAAAACTTTGCCCGGTATAGCAGCTTTGAGCGATAAATAAATTAAGCATAGGAGGATGTTTCAGTTATGCGCAAAATACTTATAGCAGGAAATTGGAAGATGCATAAAACTTCACAGGAAGCCGTAGAGTTGATAAACGGCCTGAAGAGAGAATTAGCCGATATTCAGACGGTTGATATACTGGTGTGTCCTCCCTTCACTAACCTCAGCGAGGCCGCCGATATAATTATTGATTCTAATATAGCCCTGGGAGCTCAAAATTGTCACTGGGAAAAAGAAGGAGCTTTTACAGGCGAGGTATCCGTACCTATGCTTAAAAGCGTGAGGTGTACTTATGTTATAGCCGGCCATTCGGAGAGAAGAAAGTATTTCGCTGAGAGCGATGAGGTAGTAAACAAAAAAATAAAGGCTATTAAGGATGCAGGCTTAAAACCTATATTTTGTCTGGGTGAGACTTTGGAGGAGAGAGAAGAAAACAAAACTTTCTCGGTAATCGAAACCCAGCTTACCGGGGGCTTAAAAGATTTAAAACAAGATGACCTTAAAGATTTGATTATTGCTTACGAACCTGTATGGGCTATAGGTACAGGTAAGACCGCTACTCCTCAACAGGCTGAAGAAGTACATAGTTTTATCCGTAAACTCCTTAAGGAGAAATTTTCTTCTATTGTATCCGACGGTTTAAGAATCCTTTACGGAGGCAGCGTTAAACCCGACAACACAAAGGATTTAATAAATAAAGAGGATATAGACGGAGCTTTAGTCGGAGGAGCTTCTCTAAAAGTAGACTCTTTTTCTCAAATAGTTAAAAATTCTCTGGGATAAATATGCATACTTTTTATAATGTTATTATAGGCTTACATGTAGTAATAGCTTTAGGCTTGATAGCGGTTATTTTAGTTCAAAGAGGAAGAAGCGGAGGTCTTATCGAATCTTTGGGAGGGGTAGAGTCTATATTCGGTACAAAGACCAGCTCTTTTTTCGTAAAAATAACGGTAGTTTTATCTATTCTTTATTTCGGCACTTCCATATCTTTAGCTTATCTTTCCAAGCAAAAAGGTAAATCGGTGGTAGGTGAATATAAAGATTTACCGGTATCTGAAGAAAAGAACGGAGAATAGTTCCCTTTTCACCACCGAGGGCATATTAGCCCTGTATTTAAAGGGCTGCAGGTAAATATAATCTTGACATGAAATTGTATTTATGGTAAATTTAAGACCGATGAGATTCTTTCTTACCCTTGTTCTATTATTCTTTCCTTTGTTGTCTTCTCAAGCTCAAACTATCGGCGAAGAGCAGGCTCGAGCTTACAGAGAAGAAGGTTACCGTTTGCAATCTTTGGGAGATTTTCAGACAGCTTTGTCGTATTATCAAAAAGCTGTGCAGATAGACCCTCATTTTTATGAAGCCTATAATGATTTAGGTGTGGTATACGAAACTCTGGGAAACGATGAAGAAGCTCTGAATATGTATAAAAAAGCTTTGGACATAAATCCTGAATATTTACCGGCTTATACCAACCTTGCTTTCCTGCACGAAAATATAGGGAATATAAAAAAAGCCACCTTTTATTGGAAAAAAAGGTATTTATTAGGACAGGAAGGTAGCTACTGGAAAGAAGTGGCTCGTCAACATCTGCTTAAGCTGGGGACGTATCCACAAGTGCGTCAGGAGATGCTCGAAGAAGAAGCAGCCAGGCTTTCCCGGGAGCTTATTTACAAACGTGAACAGAAGAAGTTAGAAAAGATAGAAGAAGCTAAGCTTCATCTTGATCTCGGCAACAGAGCTTTAACCGAAGGGGATTACGAAATTGCTACTAAAGAATTTCGTACAGTTCTTTCTCTTAACCCTCCGGACGAAAAATTAAAAAACAAAACCCGCGAATTATATGCTCAGGCCGAAAGGCTATATTTCAGGAATCAGGCACTGGCCAATACAAAAAGTGCCCTGGATTACATAAAGAGTAATGATTATCTTTCTGCAGGGGATAAACTTGAAGAAGCCCTGACTGCTGTTTTTTATATTACCCAAGAAGAATAAGGTTTTTACCATCCTTTCATTCAATAATTTTTAATTTTTTTCATGCCAACAGAGCAAATTTACCTTATTGACGGTACTTCTTTGTGCTACCGTGCATTTTTCGCGATAAAAGTATCTACTTCGAAAGGATTTCCTACTGGAGCAGTTTATGGTTTTTACCAGACCCTTAAAAAAATACTGACCAAATACAAACCGAAGTATGTAGGAGTTTGTTTTGACGTTTCCCGTAAGACTTTCCGTCAGGAAAGATTCAAGCAATACAAAATGCATCGTCCCCCTGTTCCTGACGGATTGCGAGTCCAGATTCCTATAATTAAAGGCCTGTTAAAGGCCTTAGGGATGCCGGTAATTGAAAAAGAAGGTTTTGAGGCAGATGATGTGATAGCTTCCTTGGTTGCAAAAGCATTGGATAAACATACTTCGGTGGTGATAGTAAGTTCCGATAAAGATTTATTCCAGTTAATAGAGGAAGGTAAAGTTTCTGTTTATAAAATTAAAGAAGACAAAATCATAAAGGAAAGGGATTTTATCGAACAGTACGGTTTTACTCCCAATTTGATTGTTGATTATCTATCTTTGCTGGGAGACACTAGCGATAACATTCCCGGAGCCCGGGGTATAGGTAAAATAGGAGCGGCTAAGCTCATAAAAGAGTTTAAGACAATAGAAAATATTTTCGACAATATGGAAAAAATCCCCGCAAAAACCCAAAAAATTCTGCAGGAAAGCAGAAAGAATATTTTTTTGAGCAAAGAGCTGGTTAAACTTAACGCATGCGATTTGGATATAAGCTGGGATAATTTAAAAAAAAGTGAACCTGATTTGGAAAAATTATATGAAATTTTTAACAGGCTTGAATTTAAAGGACTCCTCAAAGATTTACCTAAAGCTTCTTCCAGTGTGGACATTAAAATTAAAGAAAATTTCAGCAGCGATTCCCTGCGCCGTCTGGGAAAACAACCTTTAAATATTTACATTAAAGATAAAGTATTTATTTTTAGCCCGCCTGATAGCTGTGTGTACCGGCTCTCTCTAAAAGAGGCAGAAGAAATAATACAGAATGATTCTCTGCAGAAGATATCTTGCGGTTTTAAGAGTCAGATATCCTATTTACCTTTTAAGATAAAAGGAGCCTGGTTTGATGTTGAAGTGGCAGCGTATATCCTTGATTCGTCTTTTTTGGATTTCAGTCTGCCTTCCCTGGTATCTTATTATCTGGATTATCATGCCTCAGATATAAGCAACGAGCATAAACCATTTTTTATATATAAATTGTATGAAAAACTTATGCCCCTGCTTCAGAAAGAAAAGGCGGAAAAGCTTTTTTTTGAGGTGGAGATGCCTCTTCTGCCGATATTGGCGGAAATGGAAGAAAATGGAATAAAAGTCGACAGCCAAAAACTGGAGATTCTCCTTGATAAAGTTGACGTTAAGATAAAAGAGATGAAAAAAACATGTTTTTCTATAGCCGGTAAAGAATTTAATCTTAATTCGCCGAAACAACTTGCCGGAGTCCTTTTTAATGATTTAAAAATTAAACCATTGAAGAAGACCAAGACCGGCTATTCTACCAACGAAGAGGTACTGCATAATTTATCTTTAAAGCACCCTATCGCTGTTTATATCCTGGAGTATCGTCAGCTTACCAAGCTGAAAACCACTTATATTTTACCTTTAATAGAGGAAGTTAACAAAGCCAAAGGCAGGTTGCATGCGCAGTTTAACCAGACAATTACACAGACCGGGAGGCTTTCCAGTTCTTCTCCTAATTTGCAGAGCATACCGGTAAAAGGAGAATTTGCTTCTGATTTAAGGCAGGCATTTGTGACTTCACACAAAGGAGGTTGCCTTTTGTCCGCAGATTATTCGCAGATAGAATTAAGGATTTTAGCTCATCTCTCCGAAGATAAAAACCTTCTTAAGGCTTTTGGAGAAGGGTTAGATATACACAACTTTACCGCATCTATTTTATTTGACACCTCTCAGTCCGAGATAAACAAACCTCAGCGCAATATAGCTAAAAGGGTTAATTTCGGGATAATCTACGGTATGAGCCCTTACGGCCTTTCCCGTGAATTGAAAATATCTTCCAACCAGGCTCAGGAGTTTATCGATAATTACTTTAAGAGATATCCGGGAGTTAACAACTATATAGATAAGGTTTTCCGGGACGCAAAACGCAAAGGTTTCGTAAAAACTCTTCTGGGAAGAAAAAGAAACCTGCCGGATATTAACAGCCCTAATATTCAGAGCCGGGAATTTGCCCGCCGTCAGGCGGTAAATACCCCTATCCAGGGTAGCTGCGCGGATTTAATAAAGCTGGCAATGGTAAAAATATACAATGAATTGAAGAAACTGAATCTGAAGACTAAACTTATCCTGCAGATACATGATGAGCTTATATTCGATGTGCCAGAAGAAGAGGTTGAAGAAGTCCGCGTCTTGATAAAGAAGAATATGGAGACTGCCCTTGAGCTTAAGGTGCCTGTAAAAGTAAATTTAAAAGCAGGCTCAAACTGGGGACAAATGCAGGAGCTTAAATAAAGATATATTATGCCGGTATTCGGGTTGACGGGTAATTTAGCTTGCGGCAAAAGTACTCTCCTGAAGAGGCTGAAGAAAAAAGGGGCAGAAATCTTCGACACAGATAAAAGAATACATGATTATTACCGTAACCCTAATAGCCGCATTTTTAAAAATATCCGGAAGTTTTTCCCCGGTGTTGTCACAGGTAAGAAAATCTGCAGGAGAAAATTAGGAAAAATAGTTTTTGCAGACAAAAATAAATTAAGGATTTTAGAAGGAATAGTGCATCCCGTTGTGATTGAGGATTTACTGTCCTGGATAAAAAAAGCCAAAAGAAAAGGCACTAAAATTTATGTTGCCGAAGTTCCTCTTCTTTTTGAAAAGAAATTAGAAGATAGGTTTGATTACACAATATTGGTTAAAACGAGGCGGGATATTCTTATCTCCAGGCTAAAGGAGAAATACGGTTTTTCAGAAGCAGAAGCAGGCAGAAGGCTTTCTCTATACCTGCCGCTTAAATATAAAATCAGGAGGTCAGATTTTGTGATTAATAATAATTGTGATTTGGAGGAATTTAAAAAGGAGGTCGATTTGCTGTGGAAAAGAATGAAGCAAAATTAAAGACTAAAAAAGTGGTTGTTGACGACACAATCGAGATAGGTATGCTTAAAGACATGAAAACATCTGAGCTTACCAAGGCAGCAAAAGAATTGAAGATTAACGGAATAAGCGGGTTGAAAAAACAGGACCTTATATTCAAGATTTTACAGGCTCAGGCTGAAAAGAAAGGGCTTATGTTTGGTGATGGGGTTCTGGAAGTCTTGCCCGAAGGATTCGGGTTCCTGCGTTCGACAAACTACAATTATCTTCCTTCGCCCGATGATATCTACGTTTCTCCTTCTCAAATAAGGAAATTTTCTTTAAGAACCGGTGATACTGTAAGCGGACAGATCAGGCCTCCTAAAGATAATGAGAAATATTTTGCCCTGCTTAAAGTAGAAGCAGTCAACTTTGAACATCCGGAAGAATCGCGTAACCGTGTCCTCTTCGATAATCTTACGCCTATGTATCCAAAAGAAAGGTTTATATTGGAAACCAAGCCCGAGATACTTTCTACCAGGATTCTGGACTTACTTTGTCCTATAGGCAGGGGCCAGCGTGGATTGATAGTAGCTCCTCCTTACAGTGGTAAAACCGTGCTTCTTCAGAAGGTAGCCAACGCTATTATGAGTAACTATCCGGAAGTGATACTCATGGTTCTTCTGATTGATGAAAGACCGGAAGAAGTAACCGAAATGAAGAATATAGTTAAAGGAGAGGTAATAAGTTCAACTTTTGATGAGATTGCTCAGCGGCATGTTCAGGTGGCAGAAATGGTTATCGAGAAAGCCAAGCGGCTGGTAGAACATAAGAAGAATGTAGTGATATTGCTGGACAGTATCACTCGTCTTGCCAGGGCTTACAATCTGGTTGAACCTCACTCCGGCCGTATACTTTCGGGGGGCATCGACTCCAATGCTTTACATAAACCTAAAAGGTTTTTTGGGGCAGCTCGGGCACTGGAAGAAGGAGGATCTCTAACCATAATGGCTACATCTCTGGTAGATACCGGTTCCAGAATGGACGACGTGATATTCGAAGAATTTAAGGGGACAGGAAACATGGAAATTACTCTGGATAGGAGCATTTTTCAGAAGAGGGTTTACCCCTCAATTGACATAAAACGTTCCAATACCAGACGTGAAGAATTGCTTATACATAATGATGAGTTACAGCGGATATGGATACTCAGAAAAGCCTTAAATGAACTTAATTCCGCCGAAGCTCTCGAGCTTTTGATCAGTAAATTGAGCAAGACCAAAAACAATGTAGAATTTCTCTTAACTCTTAACAAATAGTGGTATAATAGATAACCTGAATTAACATGATTTCAGAAGTTTCCCTTCGGCCAGGATTTATATTCTCAGATAAAATTTGAATTTAAGGAGGTAAAAATGAAAGAAAAAATTCATCCAAAATATGATTTTGCCACTATTATGTGTGCGTGCGGCAACGTTATACATACTCGTTCCACAAAAAAAAGCATTAATGTAGAAATTTGCTCAAAATGTCATCCTTTCTTTACGGGAAAACAAAGATTCGTGGATTCTGAAGGAAGGGTAGATAAATTTATCAAGAAATATGGAAAGAAAAAATAATATTATTTCAATATCTACGCCCCTTTTTTCAACCTATGATTAACTTAGATAAGATAAGAGACGAATACAACAAGGTTTCCAGGCAGCTTTCGTCCGATGACATATTGCAGGACAGAGAAAAGTATGCCAATCTGGCAAAGCGCTTTTCTTATCTGGAGAAACTCTTAGACCTTCTGAACGAAAGAGATAGCTACCTCAAGCAAAAAGAACATATTCAGAGAGTGGCGCATGATACCGGAGAAGAAGAGGAGGTTAGAGCGTTGGCTCGGGAAGAGTGGACTACATTGGATGAAAAATTAAAAAAAATTAATAAAAAAATAGAGGATAAGATATTTGAAGAGAGCGAGCCGGAGTATGATTTAATCATCGAGATAAGAGCTGCCGCAGGAGGGGAAGAATCAGCTTTGTTTGCGGCTTCGCTTTTTAAAATGTATTCTAAGTATGCAGAAAGAAATGGTTGGAAAACGGAAGTCCTAAGTTCTAACCCGACAGAAATCGGAGGGTTTAAAGAAATAATATTTTCCCTGAAAGGCAAAGAGGCTTATACGCATTTAAAGTTTGAGAGCGGCGTCCATAGGGTTCAGCGAGTGCCGGTTACTGAATCCGGAGGAAGAATCCATACCTCTACCGTTACCGTAGCGGTATTGATTGAGCCCAAGGAAGTTGAACTAAAATTGAATAGCGACGATTTAAGGATTGAAACTTATCGTTCTTCCGGCGCCGGTGGCCAGCATGTGAATGTTACTGATTCAGCAGTCCGTATCACTCACTTACCTACAGGAATTGTGGTAGCCTGTCAGGATGAACGTTCCCAGATAAAAAACAGAGAAAAAGCCATGAGGGTACTTAAGGCGAGAATCATGGAAAAGATGCTGAAGGATGAGGTTAAAAAGATGACCCGGCTTCGCCGTATACAGGTAGGCACCGGTGAAAGAAGCGAAAAAATAAGAACATATAATTTTCCTGAGAGGCGGGTGACTGACCACAGGATAAACCTTACTATTTACCGTCTGGAAGCAGTTCTTGAGGGAGATTTGGACGAAGTGGTTGATGAGCTAATCGGGGAAGAAAGAAAAAAGATTTACGAGAAAAGAGGTCTGGTTTAAAGCCCATGTTGCTTAAAGAATGGATTGATAAAAATAAAGATATATTTAATGAAAGTGACTTAAGGTTTCTGCTCAAAAATGTATTGGTTTCCCCTTCCTCTCTTTTGCTCGCCCGGAATAAAAGTATAAAACTCAAAGAACTTAAAAAGTTATCTTCTGTAAAAAAGGAATATATTAAGGGCAGGCCTCTTAGCTACATTTTAAAGAAAGAGGAGTTTTTCGGCCATGAGTTTTTTATAAATTCCGATGTATTGGTACCGCGTAAAGAAACAGAGTTGCTGGTAGAGGAGGCGCTAATTTTAATACAGGATAATAATTTAAAGAATGTGCTGGATTTGGGTACAGGTTCGGCCAATATAGCTGTAAGTATAAAAAAGCTTTTAGGTAACAAAATAAATATAGTTTCATCAGATATAGATTTTAAAGCCCTTAAAGTAGCTTCCATTAACCGCGGAAAACACAGTGTTGATATAAATTTTGTAAATTCCGATTTATTTACTTCTTTCAAAAAAAGAAGTTTCGATTTAATAGTCGCTAATCCTCCTTATGTTGAGACAGGAAATCTGAGCGGACCCTTACTGTATGAACCCCGTATTGCTTTAGAAGGCGGCCGGGATGGTTTAGATGTGGTTAAGAGGATTTTGTTTGAAGCCGCTAAATATCTTAAGCGGGGAGGATTTCTTGTCAGTGAATTTGGTTATGCGCATAAAGACATGTGCGAAGAAATAATTTCTTCCATAAAAAATTATAAAGCGGTAAAGTGGATTAAGGATTATGCGGGCCATTTCAGGGGAGTGGTTATAAAAAATGGATAAATTTATAGTTGAACAGTCTAAATTGTCCGGAAGAGTAGAGGTGAGCGGGTCAAAAAATGCAAGTTTGCCGATTATGACCGCGACCCTTCTTACCGACGAAGATTGTGTAATCCATAAGGTGCCTGACCTTATGGATATAAGGACAATGATACAGATATTGTCTCTTTTGGGTAAAAGGGTAGAATTTAGTAATAATACCCTTGTAGTAAAGAGTACGAAAAGTAAAAAAATTACTGCCCCTTACAGATTGGTAAGAACTATGCGGGCTTCTTTTTGCTGCCTTGGGCCTCTACTGGCAAAGAGAAAGAGGGCAAAGGTTGCTTTACCGGGTGGTTGTATTATAGGCCCCCGCCCTGTAGATTTACACATAAAAGGCTTGGCGTCCCTGGGCGTTGATATTGCGATTGAAGGGGGCTATTGTAGAGCTTCCCTTAAAAGCATAAAGCCCGGCCGTGTTT
>WJKZ01000142.1 GCA_014728785.1 Candidatus Omnitrophota bacterium | reverse complement strand
GTGATATGCGGCTTAAGCGGCGGGGTGGATTCATCTACCCTGGCGGTTTTACTGAACGAAGCATTAGGCAAGAGGCTGAAGTGTATTTTTGTAAATAACGGCCTGCTCAGAAAAGGCGAGGAAAAGAAGGTGGTTAAGGTTTTCCGGGACCATTTTAAAATAGACCTGCATTATGTTAATGCCGCTAAATCTTTTTTGGAAAAATTAGAAGGAGTCATTGATCCCGAAAAAAAGCGTAAAATAATAGGCCATGAATTCATCCGCATCTTCGAAGAAGAAGCACGGAAAATCAGGAATGTTAAATTTTTAGCCCAGGGGACCCTATATCCGGATGTTATAGAATCCGTTTCTCTTTTTGGCGGGCCGACCGCCTGTATTAAATCTCATCATAATGTGGGAGGATTGCCTTTAGATATGAAATTAAAGCTGATTGAGCCTTTCAGATATATCTTCAAAGATGAGGTAAGAGAAGTGGCATCAATATTAGGCCTGCCTGATTCTATAATCCATCGCCATCCTTTTCCCGGGCCCGGCCTGGCTGTAAGAGTAATAGGAGCGATTACCAAAGAGAGGCTGAAGATATTAAAAGAGGCGGATGCGGTTGTCGAATCCATAATAAGAAAATACGGATTGTATAAAGACATATGGCAGGCATTTTGTGTTTTGCTTGATATGAAAACAGTGGGGGTCATGGGAGATAAAAGAACTTATGATTATGCGGCAGCGATACGTTCAGTGAACAGTTTAGACGGGATGACAGCCGATTGGACCAGGCTGCCTTATGAGGTCCTGGATGAGATTTCCAATTCGCTTATAAATAAAATCAGAGGTATAAACAGAGTTGTTTTTGATATCAGCTCAAAGCCTCCGGCAACGATTGAATGGGAATAATTATCTGTTAACTTTTAGGTTTAAGAATTAAAATAGCATTAGAGATGAAACACGCCGATTTTACACACCTTCATGTCCATACTCAATACAGCCTGCTGGATGGAGCCTGTCTTCTGGAGAAGCTTGTAAAAAAAGCTACCCAGTTCAAGCTGCCTTCTCTGGCTATAACCGATCACGGTAACCTTTTTGGGGCTATCAGGTTTTATGAGCTGTGCATGAAAAACGGAATAAAACCCATCATCGGCTGTGAAGTCTATGTAGCGGCCAAATCAAGGTTTGACCGGGAAGGTAAAACGGGAGAAGGAAACTATCATTTGATTTTACTGACAAAGAATAACCAGGGATACCGTAACCTGATTAAATTGGTGAGTTTCTCCTATATAGAAGGTTTTTATTACAAACCCCGGGTAGATAAAGATTTGTTAGCTAAATATCATGAGGGGTTAATTGCCTCCAGCGCCTGTCTTAAGGGAGAGATACCTTCTCTGATTTTATCTGGAAAAACGAAAGAAGCTTATAAAGTCGCCGATGAATATCTAAATATTTTCGGTAAGGGTAATTTTTATCTGGAATTGATGGAAAACGGTATGGATGAGCAGCGGAAAGTAAACCTTACCCTGATTAAAATGAGTAAGGAGCTGGATATACCCCTGGTTGCCACCAATGATGTGCATTACCTGGAAGACAACGAATCTTTTGCTCACGAGGTCCTTTTGGCTATCCAGACCCAGACCACTCTTTCTGATCCGAACCGGTTTAGATTTAACAGCGATACCTTTTATTTCCGCTCCCCTCAGGAGATGAAGAATATATTCCGGGAGGTGCCCCAGGCTATAAAAAACACCCTTGATATTACCCAGAAGTGTAATCTTATAATGGATTTTTCCAAAATCCATCTTCCTCATTTTCCTTTGCCCGACGGTTCAACCGACGATGAATTTCTGGCCAATATTTGCTATGAAAATTTAAAGGTGAAGTATCCTTCTTGCGGGGAGGCAGTGAAAAACAGATTGAAGCATGAGCTCAGTATAATAAAGAAGACCGGTTTCTCCAGTTATTTTCTTATAATCTGGGATCTGGTTAAGTTTGCCAAGGAGAACCATATTCCCGTGGGGCCGGGAAGAGGGAGTGCGGCCGGCAGTATAGTCAGTTACCTTTTGTCTATAACCGACGTAGATCCTTTAGAATATGACCTTCTGTTTGAGAGGTTTCTAAATCCTAAAAGAATTTCCATGCCCGATATTGATATTGATTTCTGCTATGAAAAAAGGGCGGAGGTCTTAGAGTATGTTTCCCGCCGCTATGGAGAAGATTGCGTAGCCCAGATAATTACTTTTGGTACTATGCTTGCCCGGGCTGTTGTAAGAGATGTAGGCAGAGTCATGGGGTTCAGTTACTCTGAGGTGGATAAGATAGCCAAAATGATTCCTTACGGAGTAGGTCATAATATCAATCTGAAAGAAGCACTATCGGTGAGCCCCGAACTTTCCCAGGTTTATAACTCCGATGCAAGAACTAAAAGGCTGATAGAAGTCGCCATGCAGTTAGAGGGTCTTTCCCGGCATGCCTCAACGCACGCAGCGGGGGTTGTAATATCGGATAAACCGCTGACAGAAAGAATACCTCTTATCAGAGGCTCCGAAGGCGAACCGGTTACAGGCTTTGATATGAGTTCGCTTGAAAAGACAGGTCTCCTGAAAATGGATTTCTTAGGCTTAAAGACCCTCACCGTTATAGAGGAGACACTCAAAATAATACAGAGAACCAACAATAAAAATATAGATATAGCCTCAATACCTTTAGATGACAAAAAGACCTTTTCTTTACTTTCCAGGGGTAATACTATCGGGGTGTTTCAGCTTGAGAGCAGAGGTATGAGGGATATCCTCACAAAGATAAATCCGGCAAAATTCGAAGACCTTATAGCGGTACTTGCACTTTACCGTCCCGGCCCCCTGGGAAGCGGAATGGTGGATGATTTTATAAAAAGGAAGCAGGGGAATAAAAAAGTTACCTACATACACCCCAAGCTTGCTCCTATACTTGAAAAGACTTACGGCATAATACTTTATCAGGAACAGATTATGCAGATAGTTTCTCAATTAGCCGGATTTGACATAGCCAGGGCTGATTTGTTGCGTAAAGCTATCGGAAAAAAAATTCCTGAAATAATGGAAAAACAGAAGACCTTGTTTATAGAAGGGTGCAAGAAGAATAATATATCCGGAAGTGTAGCCGAACAAATATTTGATTTAATCGATTATTTTTCCGGCTACGGCTTTAACAAAAGCCACTCAACCGCCTATGCTCTTATTTCTTACCGTACGGCCTATCTTAAAGCCAATTACCCGGTAGAATTCATGGCCGCTCTTCTTACCAGTGAACGTAATAATACCGATAAAGTAGTGGAATATATTAACGAGGCAAACCGTATGAAGATAAAAGTTTTACCGCCGGATATTAATACCAGTTTTACAAATTTTACGGTTACTCCTGACGGCAATATAAGGTTTGGTTTACTGGCTATAAAAAATGTGGGTAAAGCGGCTCTGGATAATATCATCGAACATAGAAAGGAAGGCAGATTTGAGAGTATATTCGACTTCTGTTCAAGGGTTGATTCCCGCACTGTAAACAAAAAGGTGATAGAAAGCCTTATAAAATCAGGCTCTATGGATAGCTTCGACCTAAAAAGGGCTCAGATGATGAGTATCCTGGATAGTATACTGGGACGCTCCTCCAGGAAGAAAGACACCGCTCAATTGACCTTATTCGAACCCGAAGGGGTGGAGGAGAAAGTGCCCGAAATAGAAGAGTGGCCGATACTCCAGATTCTTAATTTTGAGAAAGCACTCCTTGGGGTATATCTTACCGGCCACCCTTTAAAATCGTATTCCAGGGTTGTGGATTACCTGCCAAGGAATAAGATATTTTCTTTCTATGAGAACCCCCGTTCCAAAGAAGTTACTATCTGCGGGGTTGTAGAAAGCATAAAAAGGATAACCACACGCAAAAGAAACGAGCGGATGGCCATAGTAAAAGTTGAAGATGAGACGGGAAGTGTAGAGGCATTTATTTTCCCCCGGCTTTTTGAGCAGGTTTCAGATTATCTCAGGGACAAGTCGGTTCTGGTCGTAAGGGGCAGGGTTGAGGCAAAAGAGAAAGTGCCTAAAGTGCTGGCTCAGGAGGTATTTCCTATAGATAAAGTTATGGAAAAGGTTAAAGGAGTGAATGTTTTTGTAGAAAAGAACAAATTTTCTCTGGGGAATCTCAAAAGTATCCTTACCTCCAACAGGGGCAGGATACCGGTTATCTTTTCCTTCAGGAATTCCAAAATGGAAGGAGTAAAATTGAAAACGGCTGACAATTTAAGAATAGACTTAAATGAAGAAGTTTTAGAGCAGATCAGAGGAGTGGTAGGAGCTGAAAACTTGGTATTGACACTTTAAATTGAAGGTGATAGACTTAAACCATGAGGAAGAGAGACATTGTCCTAAGCATAAGCCAAGATACTGGAATAAAACAGGTTGTGGTAAAAGAAGTCGTTCAGAAGACCTTCGACACTATTCTTAAGGCTTTAAAAGAAGGTAACCGCATCGAACTTAGAAATTTCGGAGTTTTTCAGGTCAAAAAACGTAAAAAGAGAGTGGGCAGAAATCCTAAGACAGGAGAGGTTATTCCCGTACCTGAACGTTATACTGTTGTTTTTAAACCCGGCCTGGAAATGAAAAACATCACTAAATAGTCTTCTCGCTTGGAAATGGGCTTCCAGATTCCCGCCTTACAGACGACTTTTCGGACAAATAATAATGGAGAAAAAAGGGAAAATTGTATTGGCTATCTGTAGTTTTGTTTATTAAAATAATAGTATACACCGGCAGGAGTTCTTTTACACAGCCTGAGTTCAAAAAGGCTACGGTTTTTGATTGGGTTTTATCCCATATTTTGCAGCCCGATTAAGAACCGAAAAGCAGAGTTCTTCGCTTTAACGGTTAAGGCTCCGTTTTTTTAATTTCTGTGAGAGCATAAGCGGCAACAGATGCAAAGAGAGGAGGAAAGTGAAAAATTTATATTCGGGCATAAGAGGTACGGCTGACTTATCACCCTCTGAGACTGCTCTTTTTCTGGATATAGTGGATAAATCCCGGGAGGTTATAGAAAGATTCGCTTATGAAGAAATAGTCCTTCCCGTACTTGAAGAAAAGGGGCTTTTTGAGAAGAGCGTGGGGGAAAATACCGATATCGTAGAAAGGCAAATGTTTAAGATAGAAGGAAAGGATATAGTATTAAGACCCGAAGGTACTGCCCAGGTTGTACGGTATTTTTTAGAAAAATCTCTGTACAAGCAGCATGATTTTCATAAATTTTCTTACGTAGGGCCGATGTTTCGGGGCGAAAGGCCGCAAAAAGGCAGGCTCAGGCAATTTTATCATATAGGAGCCGAGGCTATAGGTTCCCGGAGTTTTTATGTTGACGCCGAGCTAATATCTTTGTGCTCCGCTATTTTAGAGAATATAGGAGTTAGAAAGTTTAAGCTGCGTATCAATAGCCTTGGCTGTTTCAGAGATAAGAGCAGGCTTTCCTCATTCATAAAGCAAAGCTTGCAGGAGCATAAGAGTAAATTGTGCCCGGATTGTAAAAGAAGAATCAGACACAATCCTCTGAGGGTAATAGATTGTAAAAAAGAACAATGCAGAGCGGTAGTAAAATCCCTTGATTTCAAAGAAGCCCATCTTTGCAAAGACTGTCAGAGAGACTTTAGAAACCTCCTGAACTTTTTAGAGGAAACAGGATTAAAATACGTTTATGACCCTTATCTTGTGAGAGGTCTGGATTATTATACTAATACCGTTTTTGAGATTGTTTCCGAAAGCTTAGGTTCCCAGAATGCTATCGGCGCCGGAGGCCGCTATAACAATCTGATAAAGTTTCTGGGCGGTCCGGATATTCCTGCGGCCGGTTTTGCCCTGGGGATAGAACGTATAATGATTACTTTAAAAGAATCTCCTCCCCGCTACAGTATCCCTGTTTTTGTAGCTTATTCCGCCGATGCCGATAGCAATGCGGTTTACGGCATCTTGAGTAATTTGAGAAAAAGCGGAATTAATTGCGATTCAGATTATTGCGGCAAATCCCTTAAGGCTCAAATGCGAAACGCACAGAGGAGGGGGGTACGTTTTGTTGTAATTGCCGGCAGGGATGAATTGAAAAAAAACAAAATTTTATTAAAAGATATGAAAGAATCAAGACAGGAAGAAATAGATATAGGTGTTTTGGCCGGGAAACTGAATTCTTTCATAAAGGAAAAGAAAGGAGACTGATATGCTGAGAACCCATACTTGCGGACAGCTCAATGAAAAAAATGCAGAAGAAGAAGTTACTTTATGCGGGTGGGTAGATTCCAGAAGGGATCATGGAAAAATAATATTTATAGATTTAAGAGACAGGTATGGTGTTACCCAGGTTATTTTTTTGCCCAAACCTCACGAAGCCACCTATGAG
>WJKZ01000141.1 GCA_014728785.1 Candidatus Omnitrophota bacterium | reverse complement strand
GCTAAAAACGGAGGGGGGTTATGGGTTGTCTGGCTTACAGCGGCGATGTTTGGCAGTGTCCTTACGTTAGCCAGTTTTATGAAGTTAACCCACGCAGTATTTTTAGGCCAGTCTTCTGCCGAACTTAAGACCCCGACCGGAAAGGGTGAGGGTAAATTTTACCTCTGGCTACCTTCTGCTGTTTTAGCAGGGTTGTGTATTTTATTCGGGGTGTTTGCTTACCGTATACCCTGGAAAAATTTTATTTTACCCAGTATAGAGGGTGAAGTTGCTTTTAGCGGCATGTGGAACCCTTCTCTTGCCACGATTTTAATTCTAATCGGCGCGGGGGTAGGTTTTCTTATATTTCTTGCCGGTGCCGCAACAAAAGTGAAAGAAACAGAAATTTTTGCGGGAGGAGAAGACATAAAAAATTTTCCTCAGATGCGGGAATCCGGAACAGGATTTTATAACACCATAAAAGAAATAGCTTTTTTCCGCATGATTTATAAAATGGCTGAGAGAAAAATGTTTGACATATATGAGGTAGGTAAGGGGTTAACTTTCGGCTGCAACAGAGTTCTGGCTTATCTCCATAACGGAGTATTGCCCACTTATCTTGCCTGGTGTCTTTTGGGAATGATAATACTTTTTTATATTCTGTTCAGATAGTTATGCTGGAGCTTTATATTTTACTTATCTTTATGATTATTGCGGCAGTAGTCGCGGTAGAAGTCAAAGATTTACTCTCCTCGGTAATTGCCGTGGGGGCAGTAGGTTTAGGGCTATGTATTACCTTTCTGGTTCTCAAAGCCCCGGATGTAGCCATTACTCAGCTGGTAGTCGAGATTTTAGCTTTGATAATTTTAATCAGAGCAACCCTGAAAAAAGATTTACCTTTTTCGACCACCGGCCGCTGGTTTCTTAATACTCTGATTACTTTAGTGTTTGTAGCTGCTTTTCTCTCTGTAGCCGTATACGCCTTAAGAGACTTACCTCCTTTCGGTGAACCTCTGATGAGAGTAGCAAAAACTTATCTAAAAGAAGGATTGAGTGAGACCGGAGCAGCAAATCTGGTAGGTTCGGTTATTCTTGATTACCGGGCTTATGATACCTTAGGCGAGGCTACAGTTTTGTTTACGGCTGTTATAGGGGTATTGACCCTGGTGCGCAAGGTAGGCAGAAAGAAAGAAGCCGCTGTTGCGAGGGAGGAGAGCGATGAGTAGAGAGCATGAGCAGGGAATGTCGGTTATTGTCAAGACGATTACCCGTCTTACCGTAGGGCTGATTCTTCTTTACGGGATTTATATTCTTGTTCATGGCCACATAAGCCCGGGAGGAGGTTTTCCGGGAGGGATAATAATAGCGCTCTCTTTCATCCATCTTATGTTAGCTTACGGTAAAGATGCGGCGCTTAAAAAATTACCCCGGTATGTTACCTCTTTTCTGGAAGGTTTCGGCGCCCTTATGTTTTTGGCTATTGCTCTTTTAGGATTCAGCGGAGGTTATTTCTTTTTAAATTTCATATCCAAAGGAGAACCGTTTAAGCTTTTCAGTGCCGGCACCATACTCCTTTCTAATTTAGCTATCAGTTTAAAAGTAGGGGCAGGTCTTTTTGCCATATTTGTTGCTCTTATTCTGTTCAGGTTTGACGACGAGGGGGAGGAGGAATGATAGTTTATTTATTGTGTCTTTTACTTTTCTGCGTAGGGCTTTATTGTATTTTGCGTAAGCGTAACATTATAAAGATTATAGTAGGGGTTATTATCGCTGAATATGCGGTGAATCTTTTATTTATCCTGGTAGCTTACAGAAGAGGAGGAAGGGCGCCCCTGCATTCACCCGATGCAGTTATCGAAAATATGGTAGATGCCTTGCCTCAGGCCTTGGTTTTGACTTCCATTGTAATAAGCTTGGCTTCCACGGCCTTGCTTATTGCAATCGCCATGCGGATTTATCAAAAGTACAGGACTTTCGATATTACAAAGATAAGGGAGCTTAGAGGATGAACTATTTCGCAGGGATGATACCGTTTTTTGTAGTGCTGGCTCTGGGAGGAGCCTTCCTGGTTTCACTTGCGGGAAGAAGGCTCAAAATTTTTCCTGACATAGCAGGCCTGCTTACTACTTTTTCTTTGCTTCTGCTTTCTGTATTGGCAGTTATTGCTGTTTCCGGGGGAGGGCTGCTCGTGTACAGTATCGGCGCTTGGAGGCCGCCGGTAGGTATAAATTTTGTATTGGACGGGCTCGCTGCTTTTATGCTGGTTACCGTTAACCTGATAGCTTTTTTAGTCTCTCTGTATGCTGTGAATTACATGGAGAGGTATACCGATAAATGGAAATTTTATACTCTTTTCCTTTTAATGCTGGGAGGCATGAACGGTGTAATAATAACCGGAGATATGTTTAATCTTTTTGTTTATCTGGAAATCGCCTCAATCGCCAGTTATGCTCTGGTTGCTTTTGGCACGGAAAAACACGAACTGGAAGCCGCCTTTAAATATGCGGTGATGAGTACGGTCGGTTCGCTTTTTATATTAATGGGTATTGTGTTTTTATACAGTTATACTTCTACCCTTAATATGGCTCATATGGCCCTGGTTTTAGCACAAAGAGGGACTTCTAACATCCTGCTCATGGTAAGTATTTTGTTTATTATGGGGTTTGGCCTGAAAGCCGCCCTGGTGCCTTTTCATGCCTGGCTTCCCGATGCTCACCCTTCGGCTCCTGCTCCGATTTCTGCCATGCTTTCCGGAGTCTTGATTAAATCATTGGGAGTGTATGCCCTTTGCCGGGTCTTTTACAATGTTATAGGGATAAATCCTGCATTGTCTTCAGTGTTTTTGGTCTTAGGCACGCTTTCGATGTTAATCGGTGTATTTTTAGCTATCGGCCAGTGGGATTTAAAACGTCTGCTTGCGTATCATTCAATAAGCCAGATAGGATATGTTATTTTAGGTCTTGGACTGGGTACGCCTTTAGGGATAGTCGGGGGCCTTTTTCATCTTTTTAACCATTCGGTATTTAAATCCCTTTTATTTTTGAATTCCGGCTCTGTAGAATACGCTACGGGTACCAGAGATTTAAATAAAATGGGAGGATTGATAAAAAAGATGCCGGTAACAGGCAGGACTAATTTAGTAGCTTCCATGTCTATTGCTGGGATACCACCCTTTAACGGTTTCTGGAGTAAACTGATTATAATCATAGCAGCCGTCCAGGCTCAGGAGTTTTTTTATGCATTCTGGGCGGTTCTGGCAAGTATATTGACTCTTGCATCTTTTATGAAAGTTACCAAATACTGTTATTTTGGCCGTTTAAAAGAGAAGCTTAAAGGTGTTAAGGAAGTTCCCGTATGCATGAAGGTATCGATGAGCCTGCTCGCGATTATTTGTATCCTGGGAGGTTTATTGATTTTACCGCGGGGTGAAAGTCTGTTTCTGGGGAAGGCCGGCTATTCTTTGCTTAAAGGTACATCTTACGGCAATGAAGTCTTTGAAGAGGTAAATAAATGAGAAAAATAATTTTATTCGTAGTAACATTTGTCGTCTGGTCGCTTCTAAACTGGATGCCTGACTGGCAGCACCTGTTGGTAGGTGTTTTT
>WJKZ01000140.1 GCA_014728785.1 Candidatus Omnitrophota bacterium | reverse complement strand
ATGAAACCGACCATACCTATAACAACAGCAAGCCCTGAAAATACTTTTATGTAAAAAAACCCCGGACTGGTTCTGGAACTCTTAATAAAAATGGCCAGGCCCAAAGCCGCACCTCCCAGGCTGAAAAAAAATCCTATATACGGCAAGGGGAAAAGGAGAGAGAGCAAAAATCCCGTTAGTGCATAATTTATATAGTACCTTTCCTCAATCACCATAAATATCAGGAATCGGGATTTTCCAATCCTAACCTCTGCTTGACGCTTTTGTTGCCCTTGCTTTTGATGACTTTCTTTAATTTATCCGTATCTATCTGGGTCCAGACACAGCCGCAGTCGACACAGGAACAGAATTTATTCTTTTTTATTCTTACATTTATCCCGAATAAAGAAAAGGGTTTTAATTCCCTTGGTCTAAAAAAAGCCTGGGGAGAAACATAATCCACCTGGTTAAAAACCCTGCCTTCTACAGTATTTTCGCTTCCGCACTTAACACATTTCACAAAAAACACCTCCCTTTTAAAAAATATGTTTTTCAATATGATTTCATGAAAACCGCCGTTACGGTTTAAAAAGCGAAACTTGTTCTGTCGAAAACGAAGTTTTTATTCACTTAGAACAAATTAGTAAACTAAAGACGGAGCTACAAAGGTTTCTCTTAATTTAATTATACTAGCATAATCTGCTATGTAAATAACAGGAGGAAGACGGGGTGAAATAGGCAGGTTGGGCAGTTTAGAGTCTTACCCAGGACTTTTTAGGGCATCCTTCAGAACAATGTGCCACTGGTCTGAGCATGTATTTAATTGTTGCTCTCATGCTTCACCTCCCTTGGATTACATATCTAGATTTTTCTTAATCGCCTTATGAGCTCCAGTAATTCAATGAGCTTCTCTTCTCTTTCCGCCCTTTTTTTCTCTTTTAAAATATCCTCGATACAAGGCCTAATCAGGTTATGCAGAATATTGTCTTCTATGCGGCTCAATGCACCTATGGCTGCATCTACCTGGTTTAATACATCTATGCAATCTCTACTCTCTGAAATCATTTTTTGTATACCTCTTATCTGGCCCTCTGTTCTTTTCAGAGAATAAATCGTCCTTTCTTTTGCTTTATCGGCTATCTCCATATAGATAATTATACCCTACCCCCTCAGGGTATGTCAAGAGTATTTTCAATCCGCCTTAACAGTATTAAGAGCACGGCTGTTTAGAAAACCAAAGGGGAGTCTTAGGAATGATATGCCTGGGGATAATCTTCCTAAAAAATTTAATGCCCTTTCGAGATATTTTCCGCCCAGTCCAACAAGCCGTTCAGTTTCTGGGAGAATACATACATTATATCTTTTTTTCGCAAATTTATCCTTACTGAACGGTCTCCGGCCATAAATTTATCTAAAACTTTTTCCATCCGGGAAACGGCCCCGAAACTGTAATGAAGGATATACCCGAGGGTTGCAACCAGTATTAATCCTATAAGTACAAAAATAAATTGTAAATCAAAAATGGCCGTATTCTCCGCCAGTGCTGCTCTTCCTTCCTCAAACATCCTGATTGCAATGTAGGCGTTCAGAAAAGAAAATAATATCAGAAGGGCAATCACAAATTCCACAAATTTGTATTTTTTAGGCAGGCGCGTACCGAAATATCTTCTCTTTTTTTGCTCCATACTCCTCCTCTCTGTTCTGTTAATATGGATTTGAGAACTATATGAATATTATTATACCTATATATAAACCGTTTTCAAAATATAGAAACAACCTTCTTTAAAAGTAAGAATGAGGATGTTATATTTTATCTGAAAACTCTGCCTGTTGCGTCAGCGAGTTGATTGCTACAGCCAACACCAATATAAAGGGAGCAATGGATGCGCCCACCTGCTTACTGGACTGATAGCAAAACTTAGCGACGGACTTAAGGCAGAGTTTTTTCTTTTAAGCTCCGCATAACGGGAAATTACAACCGGCGGGGTCGGTAATTAGAGTTTTTTATTCCGGTAAACTTTTCATTAACAACCTCAACAAAAGTGCTAAAACACCGGGGAAGAGTGTCAACATATATCCTATCGATGCAATGGGCTTATTTTCTGTTTTATATATTGATAATGCCATCCAGGAAATGACGACCGAACCTATTGTTATCCAAGAAACCTCGATTGCAAAATTTGACAGGGTTATAGTTTTTCCTATATTTAACATCGCAAGCACAAACCATAGAAGTATTCCTGTGTATGGATAAAAGTAATCCCATTTTGAAAGAGCCTTGTGGTTTTTTATTAATTTTATTGCCAAAAATGAGCTGATGGATATTGCCGCAAGAGCGAAGAACAATAATATGATCATCCTGCCTTCCCTTTAGATTGCACCTTTAACGTTAAACATCTGCCGCATCACTCCTGAAGTATTCATTCCCGGAACTCTTTGAATAGTCTTCTCCTTGCCTCCCACACTCCTTCTATTCCCCGCATAACCCAAAACAAGCCTTTCCTTTCCATTATAAAATCACATATTATCTGGGTATTTTTTTCTTTCACCAGAAACCTTACTCCTATAATAACCCGGTCATTTCTTTCTTTTTCATAAAGTATACCTTTAAAAAAAGAATCCCTGTCAAAATAAGGGTAAAACAAGTTTGTGGACTTTCTGCTTTCTCTGCCGCTGACATATTCCTCTATATCTTTCTTTATTATCTTCTTCAGCCTGCCTTCATCTTTATCTAAAGCTTCTTCTGTCTCTCTGCTTATTGTGCCGGCCGGCAAGTAAGAAATATTTTCTTTTATGATAAATACAATGCTTGCGGCCAATTCCTCTATCGCCGTGAATTTTAAAAATGTCTTTAAGTCCTTGTCTACTACAGCGTTCTTTGCCTTTAAGAATGAATAGCGAGGAGCGGTTAAATATCTTAAATAAAGAGTCGCTGAGGCAACAATTATAAATATAAATAAAATAAATAACGCTTTTCTGAACATAATCGCCGGAGATTTGAAGCCGGAAAACGCCTGGCCAGGCCGGGATATAGCTATAAAGACAGCAGGGGGGCAGCAGATGAAAAATATATTGAATTTTTAAAGAACCATTTTTATGGCTTCTGTGGCACATAAGGAAGTGTATATTTTATTGCGTTCCTCTTCGCTGAAAACAAGAGTTTTTATGTTTAAAGAAATATACTTCCCGCCACTGCTTTTCTTTGAAAAAGACAAAGTGAATTTTTTATCGTCCATAACTTCAGATACGGCCCCCCGCATGATTTCTTCGTCTCTTCCTATGACAGTATAAGACCATTCGCAGGGATATCCGATTCTCGGCTCCATAAAACTATCCGTTTTTATTACACTTTGGATATAAAGACATGGCGGCGAGTGGACTTGCCCGCCAAAGGTGGGTCCGCCTAGATATAAAGATTAATGTGGTGGAAACCACCTCTGCTACTTTAGTCTTTGGCCTCTATAACTATATTTTCATAAAGACATGGCGGCGAGTGGACTTGAACCACCGACGCAACGGGTATGAGCCGTTTGCTCTGCCAGCCTGAGCTACACCGCCAAGATTTATAAAAACGGGAGCTGTAAAATGAGGGTTCATTATATCACCACCGGAGAAAAAATCTATAGGGTCTTAAAACCATTAACAACCGCACCGATTAGGCGTGTTTTTCTTTCCAGCAAACCAGCGGCTTTTCTCACATGCTTAATAGGCGTGGATAAAGCTTTTACAATAAAAATAAACCCCTCACAAGCACTGCTTAAAATTAAAGTATCCGCTACGTGTAAAACCGGCGGCGTATCGATTATTATCCTGTCAAAATCTTTGCTTAAAACCTCCAGTGTCTCTTTGAGCTTCGGTGATAATAATAGTTCTGCCGGGCGCCATACGCATAACCCTCTGGGGATTATGTAAAGATCGGGGATTTTAGTAGGAACTATGACCTCATCCGGCGCAACTTCACCTTTTAAAATACCGGTAACCCCCCTGTTGTTCTCCACTCCATATATCTCTGCCAGTTTACCCTTACGCATATCCGCATCTATTAATAATACCTTCTCTTTATCATGCGCAAAGCATATGGCTAAATTAGAAGCTACAAAAGTCTTTCCTTCTTTATGCATTGCACTGGTCACTCCTAAAATCACGGGAGCTTTAATATAAAGTGTGGCTTTTATCTCTCTGAAAAATTCACCTAACCTGGAATTGGGGCGTAGGTGGCAGACCATGTCGGCTTTTTCTTCCTTTTTCATATATAACAATTCCCCCAGAGACGACATATCCGTCAAGTGTTCTATTTCCCCGGAGGAGGCAATAGTGTGGTCAAGATATTTCAAACCAAAAGAAAGCAAGCTGCCGCTAATCAGCCCTAAAAGACCCGCTAAAAAAACCGCTCCCGGGGAGCCGGGATTAAGAGGTTTTGGGGGGGGAGATGCTTTTTTTGTTATTTTAGCTTCTTCCTTTATACCTTTTTCATAGTCGCTCAGCTCTTGGAGATGTTCTATGGAACGTTCATAGAGACTACTGTAGTTCTCAAATTCCTTGCTTAAAATTTTATATTGGGAAGCTGTGTTATGAAGAGAAAAAAGCTTATCGGTTTCCTTCTCTTTTAACTTCTCTTCTATATCTTTAAGTTTGTTTTTTAACACTACCATTTCGGGATGTCTGTCTTTGTAAAATTGAGATTTTGCCACTATTTGCTCTTCAAGATACGGCTTCTTAGTCTCCAGACTTTCCTCGTGGTAGGCTTTCTTTTCTTCCTGCGTAGCTAAATCGTTTTCTTCTATAAACTCAATAAGGCTGCTTTTTATATCCTCAAGCTTATTCAAAACAGAGAAAAGCTGTTTGTGGGTTTTTAATATCTGCCGGCGGACTGCCTTTCTGCGATAGTCGTCTTCTCCGGCGACAAATTCTTCTGCCCAGACATTTGCCAGCCGGCTTATCTCAAAAGGATTCCTGCCGATAACTTCAATCCTGATTTTTTTATTCTTTTCTGCGTCAACTTCTTTTTCCAAAAAGAAACCTTCACCTGTCAATACTTCTCCTTGATGCTCGATACTTATGTCCAGTCTTTCGGCTACCCGCTCGGCAAGTTCGGAAGAATAAAGGAATTCTGTCCGGGCTTTCCGGCCTGTTCCGGCTAAAGCGGAATCGTCTCCTTGCTCTGCCTGGCCGGCACTCTCCGGAGAACTGAGTTGTATTACGGCGGTTGCTTCATATAAGCGGGGCGAGAAAAACTCAAAAAACAGGGCCCCGCCCGTAAAAAGAATCGTAAAAGTTGCAATTACCCATAGACGTTTCTTAAAGGGTCTGAAAAAATCACCTAAAGAGTATTTTTTTGCTGTTTTAGTCATTTAAAAATAATTTATTCTTTTCAATAAACTTCCGGCCGGTATAATAAAAAAATTACAACAAATAAACCGCATTAGCAAGCCTTTTTTAGAGATAGATTTTTGTACAATTATATATCTTTTAAAGGTTTATTATGAGCAGATTTTCTGATGAGGTCCTTGAAGGCCTGTAAGGCTTCTGATAAATAATCCATCTCCGGTGACCGGGCTACAGGTATATCCTCGGTCCCTCTCCTCTCCAGAGCATCTACTACATACTGGATGGTTAACGTATCAATTTCGCGTGCGGGCTGATAAGCAGTTTGTTTGTACCCTTTGGTTTTAACTTCGGATAAGATATCACTTTCGGTTAATTCGTAAATAATCTGCCGTACCAGGCGTACCGGAATATCTAATTCTCTGGAAATATCGGAATCGGTTAGAGGGCTTTTCCCTTGAGAAAAATCTTTTACCAGCAAGTTAGCTACCCGCAGGGAAAGAAGCTTTTTAAAAGAATAGCTTACCTGCAGACAATCCGGTTCAAATTCATAAGTATCCACATTCTGGTGAGCGAAAGAAATCTCTGCGCCTAAGAAAACTATAAGCCAGCTAAGCTGCAGCCATACCAGAAATAGAGGAAGAGCGGCAAAGCTACCATAAATAGCATTATATTTTGCCATCCCTACCTGAAAAGCAATATAAGCCCATTGAGCAAATTGATAAATCGTACCGGCCACTATGCCTCCCAGCAGGCCGGAACGGATATTAATTTTAGTGTTGGGCATAAAAATATAAATAAAGGTAAAAAGAATCCAGATAACGCAGTAAGGTAATATTTTTATGGAAAAAGATATAAGAGGGCTGAAAAATCCCAAAAGGTCGATTTTGGCTGCTACAAGCTGAACCTGAGTGGTTATAAATACAGTGGCAGAACTGGAAAGAATTATTAAAATGGGGCAAATCAGCATTATGGAAAGATAATCGCTGAATTTCCTCCCTATGTTTCTCTGCTGCTTAACGCCCCAGATATCATTAAAAGACTTCTCGATGTTCCCTAAAACCTTAACCACTGTCCAGAAAAGAAGTGCTACTCCTATGCCGGCTACCACTCCTCCTCTCGTATTTTCCAGTAAAGACCGGGCAAAGCTAAACACCTGCGACATCACTTCTTCCTGGCCGGTAAATCTACTCAGTAGCTGTTTTTCAAGAAGTTTTTCGAATCCGAATCCTTTTGCTATCCCGAAAGCCATCGCCACAACAGGCACTATAGATAACAAGGAATAAAAGGTCAGAGCCGAGGCTCTTAACTGACATTTATCTTCGGTAAAGCCCCGCAAAGATAGAAGAATTATTCTCAGTTGCTTTATAAAAAATGACTTTACAGGGTGGTAATCTTTAAGGCGAAGTCTCCAGATAT
>WJKZ01000139.1 GCA_014728785.1 Candidatus Omnitrophota bacterium | reverse complement strand
GGACTCGCCGGGGGGCAAATATGGGAATATTAAGAGTAGACCATCCTGACATTCTTGAATTCATAAAGTGCAAAGAGAAAGAAGGTGATATATCGAACTTTAATATTTCGGTTGCTATTACCGATGTTTTCATGGAAAAGGTGTTGAAAAACGAAGATTATGATTTAGTAGACCCTAAAAACGGCAGAGAGGTAGGTAAATTAAACGCTAAAAAAGTTTTCGACTTAATTGCCTCAAATGCTCATAAGAACGGAGAGCCCGGTATCATATTTATTGACCGTATAAACGAAGTTAATTTTACTCCTAATCTGGGTGATATTGAAAGCACTAATCCTTGCGGGGAGCAGCCTCTTCTGCCTTATGAGAGCTGTAATTTAGGCTCTATAAACCTGGCTGTCATGTTGAAAAAAACAGAAGCGGGGTTTGAAATTGACTGGGAAAAACTTGGACGGGTAACAGGTTTAGCTGTGCGCTTTCTCGATAATGTAATAGATGCGAACAAATTCCCTCTCTCCCAGATAAGAGAAAATACTTTAAATACCCGGAAAATTGGCTTAGGAGTAATGGGCTGGGCTACTATGCTTGGCTTTTTAGGCATACCTTACGATAGCGATGAGGCAATTAAGTTAGCCAAAAAATTAATGGGTTTTATCTATAAAGAAGCCAAGAGGCAATCTATGCTGCTGGCTGAGGAGAGAGGTGTATTTCCGGCCTGGGAAGGAAGCGAATGGCATAAGAGAGGCATAAAAATAAGAAACGCCACCCTCACCACCATTGCTCCTACGGGCACTATAAGTATTATTGCCGGCCCCACTTCTTCGGGAATAGAACCAAATTTTTCTCTTTGCTATTTTCGCAATGTCTTAGACGGAGAAAAACTTCTTGAAAGTGATCCCGCTTTCGAATATACAGCCAGAAGAGAAGGTTTTCATTCAGACGAGCTGATGAAAAGAGTCGCTTCGGGGGAAAGTATTCAAAATATAGAAGAGGTTCCCGAGATGGTGAAGCGTATTTTTAAAACTGCTATGGAGATTTCTCCCTTCTGGCATATTAAAATGCAGGCAGCTTTCCAGGAATTGACTGATAATGCTGTTTCCAAGACTATTAATTTACCCAACTCCAGTAACCTGGAAGACGTCAAGGAAGCTTACTTATTAGCTTATAAACTGGGATGTAAGGGTATAACTGTATACAGAGACGGCAGCCGGACTGTCCAGGTTTTGACCACGAACAAAAAAAAGAGCGCTCCGGAACCGGTGAGTACAAGAGAAGTGGTTATACCTTACCCTAAGCCCAGGTCTGAGGTGATAATAGGTACTACTACAAAAGTTACCACCGGCTGCGGCAATCTTTATATTACCCTCAATCAGGATGAAGAAGGTAATTTTTTTGAAGTTTTTACCCAGATGGGTAAAGCCGGCGGATGTGCGGCTTCTCAGCTTGAGGCAGTGGGAAGATTAGTTTCTCTGGCCTTACGGGGAGGGATTGACGTTAAAGTGGTTGTGGAACAGCTTAAAGGTATCCGTTGTCCTTCGCCCTCCTGGGATAAAGGAAAAAAAATATTTTCCTGTGCGGATGCTATAGGAAGAGTACTTGAAAAAAGAGCAATAGACCAGAAAGAGGTCCTTAAAGAGATAAACAATGCCAGGACAAAAGTTAAGGTTCCCCTAAGCTCAAAAAAAACTAATTCCAGCAATGTTGTAGGAGTATGCGTTGAATGCGGTTATGTATTAAGACATCAGGAAGGTTGCCTTATATGCGATGCCTGCGGCTACTCCAAATGTTAAAAAAAGGGGGGACAGGCTACTCTTATGGCTCATAGTTAGTTGCTCATAGCTCATTGTTCTTAGCTCATGGCCTGGGGCTTGTGGCCTGAAGCTTGAAGCCTGATTAATTAACCACTGAGACCACAGAGACCTCAGAGAATAGAGGCTTAAGAGTCTTCTTGATATTTGAAAAATCTGCTGATTATCCTGTGAGAATTATCTCACAAGAAGATTCTTAGGTGCGCATTATGCGTACCTAAAAATAAAAACGCTATTTTAGCGCTTTTTGGAATCAGCAGATTTCACTCCGTGAGCTCTGTGTGCTCTGTGGTTAGGTATCTTTATTTTATTAAGCCAGTTTTTAGTTAGACATACATAACGTTAATTGAGTAAAGGAGTAATAGATGAAAAAATTGGTTTTACTCAGACATGGAGAAAGTGTTTGGAATCTCGCGAATCGGTTTACCGGCTGGACTGATGTAGGACTGTCTGAGAAAGGTATAAAAGAGGCTCATGAAGCAGCCGAATGGCTAAAAAAAGAAAATTTCAGCTTTGACATTGCTTATACCTCGGTCCTAAAACGCGCCATTAAAACCTTATGGATGGTAATGGAAGATATGGATTTGATGTGGATACCGGTAAAGAGATCTTGGAGGTTAAATGAACGTCATTATGGAAGCCTGCAGGGTTTAAATAAGGTTGAGATGGTTGAGAAATTCGGTAAAGAGCAGGTAATGTTATGGAGAAGAGGATACGATACTCCGCCTCCGCCTTTAGAAGAAAGAGACGAGCGTTCTCCTGCAAAAGATCCCCGCTACAAAAATTTAACCAAAGACGAAATCCCTCTAACTGAATGTCTTAAGGATACCGTGGAAAGATTCCTTCCTTACTGGCACGGTACAATCGCACCTGCCGTAAAAGAAGGCAAGAGGGTTATTATAGTTGCTCACGGAAACAGCTTAAGAGCTTTGGTTAAGTACTTGGATAATATTTCCGATGAAGAAATACCCAGGTTAAATATTCCTACCGGGATTCCCCTGGTCTATGAATTAGATGATGACTTAAAACCTTTAAAACATTATTATCTGGGAGACCCTCAGAAGGTCGAAGCTGCGATTAGTTCGGTTGCCAACCAGACTAAAAATAAGTAGGCGGTTTGTTCCCTTTTCTTTATTTTAATCTTAACACGCCGGGTGAATCTACCGTATAAGGACGCTTTAGATTCGCTTTTAAAAGATTGCAAGACTCTTTTTCTTTGTGCTATAATATAGTAGCCTGGTATTTAAAATAAAAGTAAAACAAGGGGGGTATTTATGCGAAATTTAAGGTTTTTTTCAATCGTTGCCGCCGGTTTATGTTTGAGTTTGGTTATTATGTTTTCATCTTATGCTCAGGAACAGCTCACTATCACCACATATTATCCTTCACCTTCCGGAGCTTACAACCAGCTCATGACCAATACCTTAGGTGTGGGCGATAATGATGCAGACGGAAACATCGACAGCGGGGATGCTCCCGACCCTACAAGTCGTCCCGGAGATGTATGGATTGGAGGTAGTGTCG
>WJKZ01000138.1 GCA_014728785.1 Candidatus Omnitrophota bacterium | reverse complement strand
TGTAAAAAACTCCTCCCGCGAAAAAATCATCGGCGGGAAAAAGGGGTCGGAGACCCTTTTCGACAATTCTTTTTTTAAAAAAAGAGCAGGGCGTCTGCCGCCGAAAACACAGGCTACTTTACTTAAATTTTTACCCCGGGATAAAAAGTCCTCACAAAGCAAATCGGTCAATTTCTCTATAAAGTTATCACTCATGCTGTAATTGATTACTTTTACCATAATTGTTTGGTATTAATATTTAACTTCTTCCAGCCTCTCTTCGTCGAGATACAAAATATACCCTCTGATATCAAACCCCTTGTATAATTTTTGCAGCAAACTTATATATTCTCTGACCTGCTTGTGATAATCGGTAATCCCGGACATTGATATTTTATATTCGACAAGAAAAACCTTTCTCTTCTCGTTAGAGACAATAAGACGGTCTATTCTTCTGGTATTCCCCTTTTCGTTTACTATCTCTTTTTCACAATAAATCTCAAAGGGCGAATCAAAAATCTTAAAAGGATAAGTTTTTCTGACCAACCGCTTTATTTTGCCGGCATAAGGCCTCAGGTTTTCTACCCAGGGAAACTTGTCGCGGGCAAAATCCAGGGCATTCCCAACAGCCTCCTCCGCACCGCCTGCGGAGGTTTTCTCTATCTTCGAAAGAAGAAAATGCAGTATGTCTCCTTCTTCGATGCGTTTTCTGTTCAGGAATTCTGCGGGAGTCCCGAACTCTTCGGCCAGAAAATCCAGCCAATCCCTGTAGGAAGGAGGGGAAACTTTGAGGATATTTTCACCCTTCTCTTTTCTCCTTGCCTCATACTTTCTCACCTTTCCGGCTTCCTTCAGGTTCTCCGGAATCAAAGAAGCAGCTCTGTTAAGAGCATTGCCGGATTTTTTGGGAATAAAAACATACAGTTCATGGCAGGGACGGGTCAAGGCAACATAGATATTATTGAATTCATCAATACAGGAACGTTTATAAGCCTCCCGGTAGATATCCTGCAGTTTTTCTGAATAGCGCCGGTGGCTTTTGGTAATCTTCAATATACGCAAATAGCGGCTGTCCTGGCTGGCTATGTAAGAATTACTGATTTTCCCTCCTGTCTCGGCTTTTATTTCTATTTTTAAAAAAGGTACCACTACCACCGGAAACTCCAGCCCCTTAGCCTTATGGATAGTTAGAACTTTCACTGAATCGCTGGAGGTAACTTTAACATACAAATCCTCGGCGGCAGCCTCATCAAGATAAGATAAAAACCCCCCCAATCCTATATAATCTTCTTCCTTTTCGGAAATCAACTCCAAAAACTTCATAAAAAACGCCTGGTTGTAAGCAAAATTATCCAGAACGGTAAAACTCCTGTATATGTTGACTGTAAGCTCGTAAGGAGACAAAAATCCTACGTTTCTAAAAAAATCTTCTAAGAGAGCGGACCAGAGCCCGGGGTACTTTTCACGGAACTGTATATATAGATAAACCTCCTTTTCTCCTTTAGAAGATTTAGCAGCTTCGAATAAAAAATCTTCGACAGTCTTTCTCGAGAGGTTGCTTGCTTTCAGAAAAATGTCGCCTAATACGAAAGAGGCAAAATTAAGGTCGTCTATGGGGGAATTCAAAAATTTTAAAAATGAAATTAACTCTTTAATGAGGGGGTTTTCCTTAAGGTTAAGAGTCTTTTCAGACTCAACAGGTATATTTGACTCAAGAAGCCAGGATGTTATGATTTCAACTTCACTATTATCCCGGGTTAAAAAAGCTATATCTTTATAATTAAACCGCTGTCTCAAATCTTTTATGAGTTTCAGCACTTTTTCCCTGGTTATCTCATCCCTTTCTTTCTGGTTTTTCTCCTGCAATCTTTCTATTCTTACATAGCCGTATTTGTTATTCTCTTTACATTTTTGATATGAATCCTTAAAGACATCCAGTATTTCGTTTATCATATTAGCGTTTGAAGCCAGTTCTTTTTTTATTCCTGATACAGCCAGAGTATTTTTAAGGTTTTCCCGGGAAAAGATGAGATTATTGAAATCTACTATAGACCGCTGGCTCCGCCAGTTTTTATTAAGGGTTGCCGTTGTGACGTTAAAATTCCGGAATTTATCCTTTACCCTGTCGAATAAACCCGCCTCTCCGCCTCTGAACCTGTAGATAGCCTGTTTTTTATCCCCCACATAAAAAAGAGATCCCCCTTCAGAAAGCGCCTCCTCAACCATTATAAAAAGATTTTCCCACTGTAATATACTGGTATCCTGAAACTCATCAATCAGGTAATGCCTGAACCGGGTAGCCAGGCGATAATACAACTCAGCAACAGTGAGGCCTTCTTCGTCAAATATCAGACGGGCGGTTCTGTTCAGCTCTTCCAGAAAAAGGATATCTTCTTTTCTTGAGACCACCTGCAAAAAGTAAATTATCTGGTTAAAAAGATGTACATAGGGGTCATATACCGTGGATGATTCCGTTAAAACTGTCCGGCTTAATTTCTTATGCACCCTTCTCCATTTTTTCTGAAACTCCTGCGGAGCGCTTTTCCCTTTATTTAAAGGAGGGTATTCATAAGAGAAACTGTTCGGGATATCACAAAATTCAAAAAACTGGTTATCTTTCAGAATAAAACGCTCTATACTTCTTACAGCTTTTCCGTTAACTCCGGCAGGCATGCAGGCAAGTAGCTCTTTTATATCATTAAAAATGCTCCGTTTGGATCTTATCAACTCACGGCTCTTTTGTGAGGAGGTCTCAAAACTTTTTCCGTATTTATTGGATATAGAAAAAAGGGATCCGATAAGAAAAAGTATGTCCTGACGGGGAAACCACCCCTGCCTGTTTTCCACAAATAAATAATGGTCTAAGAATTCCTCCAAAAACAAAGCTATTTCTTTATCGGAAGCAGCTTTATCCAGCACCATGTCGAAACAGTAGGACAAATAATCACGGTATTGTCTTTTTATGCTGAAACTGGCTGAACGATTGATGTTCAAAGCACAACCCAGGAGCAACGAATTTATAAAGCTGTCTATGGTCTGGACCTGGAAAAAATTATAATTCCTGATTAATTCATCCATTACCTGTAAAGCTTTCTCGGACGCCTTTTGTTTATCCATGTTTAGAACTCTTAAGATATCGTTCTCTTCAGATCTTTCGCTGAAAGCATCAAGAGACAGTTTCTTAAGAAGCTCTATAATTCTGCCCTTCATCTCAAAAGTAGCTTTATTGGTAAAAGTAATGGCGAGTATAGAACGTAATGAGGCCGGCCGGCCGGAATCTTCTCCGGAGCAAAGCAGAAGCTGTAAATACCTTTTGGCTAAAGTGTAAGTTTTGCCGGAACCGGCTGAAGCTTCTACTACTACAACCTGGGGAGATTGAAGAGGGAATATTCTTTTTTCATCCATTAATTGAACACAACAAGGCCAGTCTGATTTTTAGGAGAATTTTTCCCGAAGTTTTTTAAGATAATAATTAGTGAATTTATCTTTTTTAGCTTCTTCGATGTCGATGATTTCGCAGCCGCAGAAATAACCCTTATCCGTGCCTATAAACTCCGACCAGACCACTACCACTTTAAGCCTTACCGATTCAGCCTCCTCGCTTATGAAATAATCTATAGAAAGAGTCTGGCCTCTGCTCCACTCGGCCTGAGAGGAAAAACATATGCCCATGATAGTGAAATTCCTGGTCTTCTCTCTGTATACCCTGCCTACTTCGTTCAAGGGTTTTATTTCCAGGAAATCTTCTACATCCAGTCTTATAAGTCTGCGCTTATTATCCATAGGTCTCCTATCTATTTAAATCATCTTCTGCATTATCTCCATTGTAATTAATTCGTCCCGATTCAGCAAATATTTTTTTCCGCAATCCCCCTTCAAGGTCCAGATTATTGATACAGCCGATGCGGCACACTTTTAAAAGTACATCAAAAAATAAATCTTCATCGGGGTGTTGCCCCATCATATCCAAAGTATCTTTTAAATCCTTTACCATAACCGTTAAGTCGGACGGCTGTTTTTCTTCCTTATCCTTAAGATTACTTTTTTCTTTGAAAAAAATATAAGACAAAAGCAGTGAAGGCGCGCTCAGCGGCAGTCTTTC
>WJKZ01000137.1 GCA_014728785.1 Candidatus Omnitrophota bacterium | reverse complement strand
CGGTCCGAGTATTATCTCGAACTTCCGATTTCGAGTCGGACCCATTCAACCGGACTCTGGCACCTCTCCAATTGACAAGTAATAATTCGGCCTTGCTTTTTATTGACAATCGGCACCGAAGCTGTTAAGCCGAAGTGCCTTAACAATACCTCTTATTGTCATTTCAGGACGTGAATATCTTTAAATTGCCTTAAATAAAAGTGTTAGAAAATGCGCGGGGGGGGACTTGAACCCCCATGCCAAAAGGCATATGCTCCTGAAGCATACGCGTCTGCCTGTTCCGCCACCCGCGCACAGGCGGGGATAAAGGAAAAGCTTGAGAGAAAAATAAGAGGTTTCCATCTTCGCTTTTACCTTTAACCCTGGAACTTTATCCTTGTATTCTTATAGCTAATTTTATTATCTTTGTCAACTAATTATCCTGTGCTATAATCTTCTCTATGATTGTTGCCTCTTTAGCTGTCATAAAACTTGCCCTCGTTTCCCTTTTCGGTTTTATTCTTTACCGGAAGGATGTTATAAGCAATGAGGTATTAGGGTTTCTGACTTCTTTTGTGATTAATTTTACTATCCCCTTTTTGATATTCTCCCGGCTCATCGGTAATTCATCCGCGGTGTTAACGCATTCGGTGTGGAACTTTTTATTTTTAAGTCTTTTGATATTCGCCGTAGGATATTTTTTAGGATTCTTAGCTAACTCAAGAGGCGAGAATAAAAGCAGGAAAGAGTTCATAAGTTTAATAAGTTTTCAGAATGCAGGCTACTTACCTATGAATATAGCATTTTTTCTTTTTTCATCCACCGTCAAAGAGCAATTTTTAGTATATATTTTTCTCTATCTTTTAGGTTTTAATATAATAATGTGGTCGATAGGGAGTTTTTTGATTTTTAAGCGCAAGGATGAGGAGTTTAAATTCTCTTCTTTATTCAACCCTCCGGTGATAAGTACGTTTCTGGCTCTGGCTTTGATATATTCCGGAGGATTCAGGCTTATACCGCAGGTATTGCTTTCCCCCCTCAGGATGATAGGCGATACAAGTTTTGTCCTTTCGATGCTGGTTTTAGGTTGCTGGCTTGCAAAGGTAAAAATAAAAGGGTTTCGCAGGGACCTGCCTTATCTGATGCTTGCCTGTTCCATGAAAAATTTAGTTTTGCCGCTGATCTTTTTTATTTTTATAGTTTATTTTAATATTTTCGGCCTTATAGGATTGTTTATAATTTTACAGGCTTCTATGCCGTCAGCGGCTTCTCTGCCTGTTGTGGTTAATATCCGCGGAGCAGACAGCGGATTTGTTTCTCAAGGAGTGTTTTTTACTCACCTTTTAAGTATTTTTACTATTCCTATGTGGTTGGGGTTGTATCTTAAGTTTTCCGGTTTTCCCCTGTGAGAAATAGACTGGAATTGCCTTAATATTATGAAGATAGTAGCCACCAATAGAAAGGCAAAGAGGGATTATCAGATTTTTGAGGTTTATGAAGCGGGTATCGAGCTGCGGGGTAACGAAGTTAAATCTCTGCGTAGCCGTAATTGTTCTATAGAGGATAGCTTTGCCCGCCTGGAGGCAGGAGAGCTTTTTTTGTACAATATGCACATACCCGAATTCGAAAAAAGCTCCTATTTTAAAGCCGACCCTAAAAGAACAAGGAAGCTTTTGGTGCATAAAAGCGAAATCAAAAAACTTATCGGTCTTACCACCCAGAAAAGTTTTACCCTGATTCCTCTTAAGGTGTATTTTAACGAGAGGGGAGTGGCTAAGGTGGAACTCGCCTTAGCCAAAGGAAGGCGTTCTTTTGATAAACGGAAAAAAATAAAAGATGAAATTGTAAAAAGAGAGACAGAAAAAGAATTAAAGGATATACGCAAAAAATATTAAAATAAATGCGGAGGTAGAGTAAATGAACGAGGTTATCGATTTGGCCGTTGAGGCTGCTCAGGAGGCAGGGAAATTATTGGTAGACAATTTTGGCAAGATCAATCTTATCGAGAGCAAGAAAGACAAAAGTCTTGCAACCAACCTGGATAAGGAAGCAGAAAACCTTATAATTTCAAAAATAAAAAATAAATTTCCTGCCCATGGTATTTTGGCTGAAGAAAAAGGCGGCGATAATGCCGATAATGATTATCTGTGGATAATAGACCCCATGGACGGCACCCACAATTTTATCCGCAATATAAACATTTTCGGTGTATCTATCGGTATCCTGTTTAAAAAGGAATTCATTGGGGGGGTTATATACATGCCGGTAGACGGAGAGCTTTATACAGCACAAAAAGGGAGCGGCGCTTATAAGAATGGCGAAAAAATCAGTGTTTCTAAAAAGACCTTACTCAAGGATTGCTCTATTTCTTTTGATTCCAGCATAAAGTATTCGCCCGCAGATATGCTGAGAGTTCTGGGAGAGTTATCACCGCAGGTCTTTAATATACGCATGCTGGGCTCATCTGCCAGGCAATTATCTTATCTGGCAGAAGGCAAGCTTGATTTAGCCGTAGAATTTCATGATTGGCCCTGGGATTTTGCGGCAGGGGTCTGTATAATCCGGGAAGCAGGAGGAGAGATTGCCGGCTTAAACGGAGAACCTATTACTTACCAGAGCATAGGATATGTTGCTTCCAATTCCCTGGTTCATGGCGATATTCAGGCTATAGTTAAGAATACTTTAAACATATAAAAATAGTTGACAAAGTTTTATTGTTTGCTAATATATTTCTACAATGTGGTTAGCGTTTTTATTTATCAGTTTAGGTATTGTTGCAAGACTCATCCCTCATGTTCCTAATTTTGCGCCCGTTGCAGCGGTAGCTTTGTTTTCGGGCCTTTACTGGAGAGGAAGATACGGAGTTTTTGTACCCCTTTTAGTCTACATAATTTCAGATTTGATTATAGGCTTGCACGATGTGGTTCTTTTCACCTGGACTTCCATGGTGGTTGTTTATTTTCTGGGCATTTATTTGCGCAAAAGGAAGACTTTTACCAACCTGATAGTCGGTGCTTTGGTATCGTCCGTATTTTTCTTTTTAGTCACCAATTTCGGAGTTTGGCTTGCCGGTTGGTATCCCCGAAATTTAGAAGGTTTGATATCCTGTTATGTATACGCCCTCCCGTTTTTTCGAGTCTCCCTTTTAGCTAATTTCGCTTATATTATACTTTTCTCCGGGGCTTATGAATATTTCCTTTCAAGATTCAGGCTTACTCAGAAAGCAGTATAAAGTTAGTCCGGATATAACTATCTTTTACATAGCTGTATAGATTGAGCCGGTTTGTTTTGATTAAATATTTTTATTAGGACCTGCATGCAAGTTCATCTCATTTCCTATACGCAGAATCCCAGAAAAGTCATATATTCCGCAGCCCGTCAGTGCTATTCCAGGTTTTCTGCTTACCGGATATATTCCGAGAAAAAGAAAATTTCTTCTGTAAAGTTAAAAGATTTCCTCAGGCATCTGATACGCCGGGGCCATCTCTCTCCTTTCGAGCATGTCAGTTTCACCTTTGCTCTGGAGGGCATTTCCAGAGTCTGCACCCATCAACTGGTGCGTCACAGAATAGCTTCTTATTCTCAGCAGAGTCAGCGTTATGTCAGCATGGATGACTTTGAATTCGTTATACCGCCCACTATAGCGAAGAACAAAAGGGCTAAAAAAATTTATCTTGAGACAGTAGATAATATACGCAACGCCCATGAGGAACTAAAAAGTATCCTTAAAGATTCTCCCGGGCTTGACCGGGAGAAGGTAAATCAGGATTTAAGGTTTATCCTTCCTCAAGGCTCCCAAACCAAAATTGTAGTGACAATGAATACCCGCGAGCTCCTTCATTTTTTCTCAGAAAGACTTTGTCTGCGCGCCCAATGGGAGATAAGGAGTGTAGCTTCCAGGATGTTTTCAGCCTGCAGAAAGGTTTTGCCTGAGGTTTTCTCTCAGGCAGGAGCAAAATGCAAGGTTTTGAAATTTTGTCCCGAAGATAAGAAAAACTGCCCACTTTATCCCAAGAAAGCTAAATCCTGAACAGGCCGGAAATATTCTTTACACGTTTGTGAAAGTGTATATAATAAGGAAGAAAAATTATGCAGCCGTCACTTCTCACACAGAACATCGAGAGAAGTGACCCCGAACGCCGGAAAACCTTTAGCGAGGGGAGGTATAGGGGTTGTTTGATATAGATTATTATTAAAACACTTCGGCTTAAAAGCCTCAGTGCCGGTGAACATCAAAATGCAGTTCTTTGATATTGTATAGTATTAAGACATTTCGCTGGCATCAGCTCAATGCCGAAAAAAACAAAGAATAATCCTGAGCGATTGAGGCGCAAAGCGCCGAATTAGGCGAAGGGTCTTATGAAGGCATCTCGGTCTAAAGGCCTTGATGCCGATTGTCATAAAAGAAAAAACCTGTATAGATTTATGACAATCGGGAGGTAGCGCAGTCTGGTTTAGCGCACATGGTTTGGGACCATGGGGTCGTGGGTTCGAATCCCACTCTCCCGATAGTAAATAGTTCTCTGATAAAGGGAGAGGGCAGACAGAGGCCAGCACAGGTATGATGAGCCTACTACATCTTCGGATGAAATTTAAAAGATAGTTATAAAAGCGCCCGTAGCTCAATCGGATAGAGCATCGG
>WJKZ01000136.1 GCA_014728785.1 Candidatus Omnitrophota bacterium | reverse complement strand
GTCAACACATCTCTTGGATTATCCATATACATATTCGCTTGTGGCTTGAAACTTGCAACCTGCAACCTGTAACCTGCAGCCTGTAGCTTGCGGCCTGAAGCTTGAAACTTGAAACTTCTAATTATGCGTGACTTTACCGTAGGAAGCATAACAAAAAAATTATTAATTTTTATTTTTCCTATTGTCTGTGCTCATTTTGTCCAGTCGCTGTATTTGATTATCGATGCCATATGGGTAGGCCGGCTTATAGGGGCAGATAGCCTGGCAGCAGTATCGACGGTTTTTCCTGTCTTATTCTTTCTCAATTCGCTGCTTATGGGTTTGGGAATTGCCGTCAATACATTAGTCGGTCAGTCTTACGGAGCAAAAAATAACCGGCTGATGGAGAAAATCTTAAAGAATTCATTTCTGATTATACTTCTCCTGAGTTGCTTTATTTCTGTTTTTGGGATATTCTTTAGCTCGTTCATTCTTGATTTAATTAATGTCCCCAAAACCATTGAAGCCGGTTCTTATATATATCTGGTGATAATTATGTTCAGCTTACCCTTTCGCGCTCTCTATAACTGGTTTGCCAGCGTATTAAGAGGGGTAGGCGATTCTCGCAGTCCCCTGATTATTCTTTTTGTTTCGGTAATCCTTAATATTACTCTTACTCCTTTGTTTATAGAAGGGTTAGGATGTTTTCCTGCGATGGGTATTGCCGGCTCTGCTTTGGCTACTGTATTTTCGGCATTCCTGAGTACAATCCTGGCTTACATATTGTTTGTAAAACAGGATGGAATTTTTAATATCGTAAAATGGAAGATAGAGATGAACCTGGCGGTGATAAAAAGAATGTTTTCAATAGGCATCCCGGGTTCTCTTAATATGATGGTACGTTCTACAGGTTGGATAGTCATAATAGCTTTAATCAATAACTTCGGAGCGGATTTGACTGCCGGTTACGGCATAGGTATGCGGGTGGATATGTTTGCCATACTCCCCGCTATTTCTATCGGCATGGGAATATCTTCTATTGCTGCTCAAAATATAGGTGTAGATAGATTCGAGCGGGTAAGATTATATTTAAAAGACGCCGTGTTTTTGGCCCTTGGCCTCGGGCTTTTTATGTATACTTTTGTTAATCTTTTCGGGACCACTATCGCCGGTATTTTTACCACTAACAATGCAGTGATAGAGAATGCCGTTGGCTATATCAGAATAATAAGTTTTTCTTATTTTGTATTTGCTTTTATGTTTCCTCTTCAGGGGTTGATAAGGGGTGCGGGACACACCGGTTATTTATTTGTTTTCTCGGTTATTTCGGTATTGATAATACAGTTACCCCTTGCCTATTTTCTCTCTTTTCATACATTTTTGAGAGAAACAGGCATATGGATAGCTATACTCTCAGGAATTTTATGTGAGACAGCTCTGTGTTTTTTTTACTATAAATGCGGCCACTGGAGAAGAAGAATCCCTGAGATTTCGGTGTGATTTTATTTTGTTTGACATCTCCTCTTTATATATGCTATAAGAGAGGATAGCGTGGGGTAAAACGAAGTGACAGAAGCAACCTAAATGCGGCCAGGAATAAACTTAAGGCAATGAATAAAATACAATACTGTAATTTCTTTCTGTCTTCTGTTTTCGGTTTTCTGTCTTTTGTAAAAATTAATAATTAATAGGGAGGATAAATGATGCGTACAAGCAACCCGGCACTAAATATAGGCAATATGAGCCAGAGGGGTTCTTTTGAGTCAGCCGGTTCTATGAGCATACAGGGGACAATCAATAAAACTGCTATTCTTCTGGGAATAGCCGTTTTGAGTGCTTCCTGGGTATGGGCTAATGTAACCACTATGATTTCTTTTGTTACCCCGGCGGCGGTAGTGGGTTTTATTTTAGCCATAGTAACCATATTTAAAAAAGAATGGGCGCCGGTTACCTCTTTTCTCTATGTGTTATGTGAAGGGGTTGTACTGGGCGGTCTCTCGGCTATTTTTGAACAAAGATATCCCGGCATAGTAATACAAGCAGTGGGGTTAACCTTCGGCGTTTTGTTTTGCATGCTGGTGGCCTACAAGTCAGAACTTATCAAAGTTACCCGGAAATTCAGACTGGGTGTTATAGTAGCAACCGGTTCTATAGTGCTCCTTTATATAGTTAATCTGGTTATGTCCTTTTTTGGCGCTAACATTCCATTTATCCACCAGAGTGGAGCGATAGGGATAGGTTTTAGTATTTTAGTGGTTATAATAGCCTCTCTTAATCTTATTCTGGATTTTGATTTAATCGAGAGGGCGTCTAAGGCCGGAGCTCCCGCCTATATGGAGTGGTACGGCGCTTTCGCTATTATGATTACGCTTATCTGGCTCTATCTTGAAATTTTAAGGCTCCTGGGAAAAACCAGAAGAAGATAACTTAATTATATGAAAGCTTTTCTTATAGGTTTAACCTTTTTACTCGCTGCATCAATTTTAGGGCTTATCAGCCTCTGGCTTCTCCCCTTTATATTAGCTTTAGCCTTATTTCTTCGTGTTGTAGCGTTTTTTATTCTTGTGGTTTTCTTTATATGGCTTCTGGGAAAGTTTATTATTTTTGTATGGGAAAACAGCAGAGGGTCTTCTCAATCTTCTCCTTAAATCCATCTATATAATCTTTATCTAAAATCACCGTAATCATCTATAAAATCGCTGTAACCATATTTTTAATCACCGTAATCATGTCCAAATGTTTAATTGACAATTTTTTACAGGGGGTATAAAATCAACTTTAATTTTTTACAAGCAACAAGATGAAATAGTGATGTCTTTCAATAAAAGAAAAATAAATTTTGTCCTGGTTTCTTTGTTTGTTTTTCTGGCATTTCCCTTATCAGCTCTTTACGCAAGCAACGGCACTTTTCAGAATGACTTGCTTTCCCGCATGGCTTCTCTGGTTATCCAGCTGGCTGTTATTATTTTTTCAGCTTGGATCGGCGGTACTCTTTTTCGCAGGTTTAATTTGCCCTCGGTCCTGGGAGAGATAGTAGCCGGTGTAATAATCGGCCCTTATCTTTTAGGCAGTATTCCCTTGCCCGGCTTTTCCGGAGGGATATTCCCCCTGGCCGAGGCGTTTCCGGTTTCCACCGAACTTTACAGTTTTACCGTAATAGCTTCTATCATCCTGCTTTTCCTGGTCGGCCTTGAGACCGACATAGAGACTTTTTTCACTTTTTCCCTCGCCGGTTCGGTCGTAGGTATCGGAGGAGTATTTTTTAGTTTTATCTTCGGGGATTTGCTCGCAGTAATTTTATCGGATAAGCTTTTCGGGATACATTACGGCTTTATGGATCCGGTCCCTTTGTTTTTAGGTGTTATCTCAACTGCGACTTCGGTAGGAATAAGCGCAAGGATACTTTCCGAAAAAAGAAAACTGGATTCCGCCGAAGGTGTGACAATTCTCTCCGGTGCGGTTATAGACGACGTTCTGGGTATAATTATCTTAGCTGTTGTGGTAGGGATAATAAAGAGCGGCCACATAGAGTGGCGTGATATTTCTTTTATTGCTCTCAAAGCTTTTTCTATCTGGCTCGGTTTTACTGCTTTAGGCCTGATGTTTTCTTCCCAGCTCGGACATTTCTTAAAGCGCTTTAAAGATAAGTCTACCATTGCCATAATGGGGCTTGCTTTGGCCCTGCTTTTAGCCGGAATATTTGAAAAATCCGGCCTGGCGATGATAATCGGTGCCTATATCATGGGGCTTTCACTTTCAAAAACCGACCTCTCTTACATTATTCAGGAAAACTTAGCTGTTCTGCAAAGGTTTCTGGTACCGGTATTTTTCTGCGTTATGGGAATGCTGGTCAATATAAAAGAGATGTTTGTTCCCGGCATAATAATTTTTGGCCTCATTTATACCGTTTTTGCCGTCTTAGGTAAAATCATGGGTTGTAGCCTCCCAACTCTTTTTCTTAATTTCAACCTCCGGGGGGCTTTACGTGTGGGCGTAGGAATGATTCCCAGAGGCGAAGTTGCCCTTATCATTGCAGGAATCGGCCTTTCAGCCGGAATCCTGGAACATCAGGCTTTCAGTGTAGCCATAATGATGACTTTTCTTACTACTCTTCTCACTCCTCCTCTTTTAGCCAGGATGCTTGAGTCGGAAAAACCGGCGTTAAAGAAAGAACACCAACGCAAGATAGAGCACCGTCAGATAGTTTACAATATGCCCAATCCGGAGACATCCGAGCTCATTTTAAACAAGGTTCTTGATGCTTTTGAAAATGAAGGTTTTTATGTTCATTTAATGGAGATACCGGATAAGCTTTACCAGATACGTAAGGAACAGATTTTCATTACTCTCCGCTATTCTTCGGAGAAGTTAGTATTTGACTGCCTTAAAGAAGATGTTTCTTT
>WJKZ01000135.1 GCA_014728785.1 Candidatus Omnitrophota bacterium | reverse complement strand
TTATATTATAAAGCATAATGTTTAATTTTCGGAAATATAAATTTCAAAGTTGTTTTATAAAGAAAGATATCTTTCGCCACTATCGGGAAAAACCGTAACAATCATTTTACCCTTATTTTTCTTGCAAGCAGCAACCTTTAAAGCAGCCTGCATTGCCGCACCGCTTGAAGGTCCCACCAGAACACCTTCTTTTTTTGCTAAAGAATCGACGGCAGAAAGAGCTTCTTTATATTCTACACAAATTACTTCATCAAGCAAATCTCTCCTCAAAACTTCAGGTATAAAACCCGCTCCTATACCCTGGATATTATGAGGGCCGGGGGTCCTCCCCGATAAAACTGCCGACTCACGAGGCTCTACGCCTATTATTTTAATGTGCGGGTTCTTTTCTTTCAAAAATTCCCCTACACCGGTTATGGTACCGCCCGTACCTATGCCGGCTATAAAAACATCAATTTTGCCGTCTGTATCAGTCCATATCTCCTGAGCGGTTGTCTTTCTGTGAATAGCAGGATTAGCGGGGTTCTTAAACTGCTGAGGCATAAAAGAATTATCATAACCGGCGATAAGCTCTTCTGCTTTTTTTACCGCCCCCTTCATTCCCCCATCAGCCGGAGTCAAAACTACTTCTGCACCCAGCAAAGATAAAAGTTTTCTTCTCTCCACGGACATGCTTTCCGGCATAGTAAGAATCAGCCTGTAGCCTTTCTCTGCACAGACAAGGGCCAAACCTATACCGGTATTACCGCTTGTGGGTTCGATTACGACACTTCCGGAAGACAACAGACCCTTCTTTTCAGCCTCCTCAATCATTGCCAAAGCTATCCTGTCTTTTATACTGGAGGAAGGATTAAAAAACTCCAGTTTAGCAACTATATCTGTGTTTAAACCACTACTCATCCTGCTCAATCTGAGCAGCGGTGTCTTTCCTACTAATTGGGTAATATTATCTGCTATGTTCACAATCTGTTTTTTTAGCTTATTCTTTTATTTTCTATCTTCTCTTCTTCTAAAGGCCTGGATGAGATTTCCCTGCAAGGCTCATCCGGTACTCTTCTGTATCCTACTATAACAGGCTCTTGCCGGGAAGTGTATCTTGCTATTATTCCGGCAGAAAACTTTATCTCCTTCTGCGTGAAGTCACCTCTCCCTATGGCAAAAGGGCCGGGTAAATTTAAAGTCTCAAAAGCTATGTCCCCTTTTTTAAGCATATTACGCATTCTGAGATTATCGGATTCATCTCTTCCTACTATTAATTTTGAATGTTTATCGATTCTGAAGTGCCTGCCTGCCTTTAGCAGATTAATGTTACTTAATTCAAAATCACCGCTATTTAACAAATCCTTCAGGCGCCGGGAGAAGTTAGGGTCGGTTAACAAACAGCCTCCGGCCGGCTGGCCATAATATTTGATACCCCACTCTTTGGCTAATTCTAACTGCAAGCCTCTTTGCCGTCCCTCTATCGCCATTAATTTTTCTCTTTCAACCCACCCTTTTTTTTCGGCAATAGTCGCAGGGAGTAATTTGGCCGAAAGAGGCCTAAGGAGCTTTCCTTCTAACCCACTTTCTTTTTCGACAAGCATCAAAGATTTCTTTTTCTGCGACATAGGCCGTTGCCCCACTACCTCTCCCGTAAATAAAAAATCGGCTCCTATATTTTTCATTATCCTTTTAGCTGCTTTAAGCATATATATCCGGCAATCAATACAGGGGTTCATATTTTTCCCGTAACCATGCTTGGGGGTCTTGATTACTTTCAGATATCTCTCTCTAAGAGGCCTGCAGAGAAAGTAGAAACCGGTATTACGGGCTTCTCTTCTGATCATCACAAGTATATCGTTTTTTTTGTAATCTATAAAGGGATTTTGAAAACATACCCCTGCTGTTTCTATACCCTGTCTTTTGATCAGTTTTAAAGCAAGAAAACTGTCCAGGCCTCCTGAAATTAAACCTAAAGCTTTTATTCTTTTTTTTGCCATGGCAGTATTCAGATATTATACATGATATTTTTCTCTTTCTTTTCTCTGTTTATTCTTATTAAATCTTTTAAGGTTAAAGATTCTAACTTTTCTGCCAGAAGCACCCTCAGGGAATCCCATATATCTCTGGTCGCACATCGGCTCTTCCGTTCACATATTAATGGGTTAGAAAGGCACGGTACAAGAGATAACCCGCCTTCCATCTCTTCCACTATTTCTTTAAGTGTTATACAAGAAGGGGACCTTGCCAGCACATAACCGCCCCTGAACCCTCTTAAAGAGTTAATCAGATTACGGGCCTTTAAAGCTATTACTATCTGACTTAGATATTTTTCCGAAATATCCTCTTTTTCAGCGATATCTCTTAAAAAAATAGGTCCCTTCTGGTAATTGATAGCTAATTCAAGCATTAACCTTAAACCATAGCGGCTTCTGGTGGAAATTTTCATTTTCTACACAACTCCTTATAACATAAGTGTAAACCGGACCGGCAACAATTATTTTTACTTAAATACTACTAATTTAATAGAATAAGTAGTATTTTATTAAAAAAACACTTCCTGTCAACTCTTTTTCTGTATTATCCAAAGTGCCTCAAGCTGAAAGGAAAAATAGTGCCGGGAGGTCGGGAGTTATCAACCTCATAAACCGGCGGTTCCACCCTTATTTACCTGGTTTGGGCTTAACGAAGAGGCTTTTTAGAAGGCCTATCTCATTAGGGGTGAGATGGGTACGGCTAAATATTCTTCGCAAGGTAGTTATGGCAGGTTTAAGGTGAGAACTCTTAAGTTTGTCGGTGATAAATTCCTCCATATAAGAGAGCAGTTCTTCATACTCTTTAGAAGATGCCAGCTCAAGTGATGCCAGGCTATGCATATTCCTGACCATGGTGAATATTTCATAACATACTATAGCAACTGCATGAGACAGATTATATGAAGAAAAATCCGGCGAGGCCGGAATATAAAAAAAACTGTCGCATAGTTCGGATTCGCTTCGGGAAAGACCGAAATTCTCTTTACCGAAAAGAATGCTGACTTTCTGGTTACAGGCTAAAGAAACTATTAAATGCTTTATTCTGTCAAAATCAAAAACCGGCTTATTTTCTCTTGGCCTGCAGGTAGTGCCAAAGATAAAATGGGAATTTCCTACCGCATCTTTCAGCTTATCATGCTTTTGCGCTCTTCCAACAAAGTGACGTGATCTCCGGGCAACCTTAAAGGCCTTTTCTTCTATACCTGAGGTTACTATTACAGGGGGAGAGAACGATGTGTTGTGCAGAACCCTGGCAACCAATCCGATATTTTCTGCTATCCGGGGTTGAACCAGGACTATCTTGATATTTTTTAAAACATCGGTTTTAGCGGAAGTTGACTTCGACACCTTCTTTTTCCAAAAAATCAAACAACTTATCTAAGTCGGCTTGCTCACCTTCAAATTTTACTATAGCCCAACCTACCTCTGTAGAGAAAGAGGCCTCGAGTATACTGGGAACCACATTAAACTTTTTTATTATGTCGTAAAAAAACGGTCTGTTCTTGAATTCGCCCGGTATGTTTAGCTCCACCTCTTTTATACTCATAACTCCTCCTTTGAGAAATAGTATAGCATATTGTGAAAATGTTTAAAAGTTTTCCTTGGGTAAATTAAAATACCCCAGTTTTATATCCGGATATTTTTCCCTTAACTCACGGATAAAATTAAGCAAACCTATGGCTTTGTTCTTTTTCCCGGAGAACTTTTCGGCAAAAAAATATGGGTCTATGTTAAGGTTTCTTAACTGCAGCATGTCTATTTTTACATCTTCCATAAGCTTAAAAAGTGATTTTATTTCTTCGGGCTCATCTGAAAATCCGGGAAAAATAAATAAATTAACCGAAACAAATTTCTTGAGCCTTTTAGCTATCCTGATTGATTTTATAACATCTCTCAGGTTATACCCCCGGGGCCTGAAGTACTTTTTATAAAAATACCTCCGGGGACTGTTAAGGCTAACCCTGAATGAATCTATGCCTGCTTTACACAGCTCCTTTACATTTTCGGGTATACTGGCATTTGTATTCATATTAATCGTACCCCTGAGGGTAACTGCTCTGGCATTTCTGACGCTCTGAGATATTAAATTTGTCTCCAGTAACGGTTCCCCTTCGCATCCCTGACCAAAACTTACAATTGCCTCTTTTGCCTCTCTCAGATGTTTTATCATGATTTCACTGACTTCATCCACGGAAGGCCTGAAAGATATCCTTTGATGAGAAGCTGTACAACCCTCGTTTTGTAAACTGAGACAGCCTATGCAGGCTGCATTGCAAAATCGAGAAGTAGGTAAAGGAGCTTCCCAGCGGTTCAAAAAAAGATTTTTGGCTGCCAGACAATTATAGTTTAAGGCACAATTAGCAAGGTGTTTGTACAAACGATTGGAGGGAAAACGGAAAACTAAAGATTTTATTTTTTCCTGGATTAGCTGGTTGTCATAAAAAGGGGGGCTCTGGCGCAGACGTCTATCCACTCTGGTAGCGCAAATATAGAAACGGCCGGAATAGAACCCTGTCGCAGTATAAGCCCATAAAGGTAGAACTGTAAAATTACCCATTTCAAATGCGGGATAGTATAAGCGTAAATAAGCAGGAGGAGGGAAGGCTGATACAGCAAAAACTTCCCTACCTTTAAATTCCCTTATTACCTCATATTCCCCTGTTGAGGGATTAAAGCCCACCGGATGTCTATGGGGCAGGTAAAAATAAGTGGTGCCGGAAGGCGCAGGAATCAACTCTTGCATGCGGGGTAGGTGTATGCCGTCAAGATCCTGAGCGCTCATCCGTAAACCGGGGTGTTCGAAAATTTTTCCCTTAGAGTCGGAGAAGACTAAATAAGGTAAACTCATTGTTTGTAACTTACCCGAATATCAGGAGATTTTTGGGCTTAATTTACCCAAAAAATCAAAATACCTAATGCCAAAAACAGCAAAGCCATTAATAGCTTTAATATTCCCAGATGGCGTCTTAAAAGATTGCTCAGTTTCGCTGAACTTACCCCTGCAAGTGAGACAGAAAATACAACAATTAAGGGTACGATAAACATCAGGTTATAGATAAAGAGGTAAAAAAAAGCTTCGGCCTTAAAACCTGTGTTTTTAAGAATAAAGACTATGACCGGCACGTAAATCTGGCCTGTACAAACTGCCTCCAGTAAAGAAACCAAAAAACCTACCGTTAAGGAAGCAAGACAAAGGCCCGGTAAACCGCCTCGTTTGCGGTTGCGCATTCGTGAACCTATTACGAGATTTATTCTCTTTTTTAAAGACTTCGGCAGCTGAAGAATTGTCTCCTCCGGCATTCTGCTTCTTCTATAACGAATAAAATCATAGCCTGCCAGGATAAAAAGAGTAAAACAGAAAAAAGCGACCAGATAATAAAATATCTTCATCGCATAATAAAAATTACCGAGAGAATATAAAAAGCGGAAAAATCCCATCCCTATTAAAAGATAAGTAATAAATACGGCTAGGCAATAAAAAATACCTATACATATTATTTCTCTTTTCCCGTATCCATACACTGCCAGAAAAGATATAAAAAATACTATTACCGCGAAAGCACAAGGGTTAATCCCGTCTATTAACCCGCTGACAGCCACGGTAAATATTGAGAAGTCTCTGAAAATCTTGATTAAATCTACTCTGCGGGGGATAATACTTACTTTTCTTTCTTTTAATGCCTTAACTATCACATCGCCGGCCTTTTCTTTTATCTCGCCTGAACCTACCAGCAATTTATCCCCGATCAAAACAGAAGGCAGGAGCGGCCGTCCTTCGCCAAAATGTTTATTCACGGCAATCAGCATCTCCAGATTCTCCGGTTCAGATTCGGTATTTAACTCGACCCACTCAACCTCTCTGCCGTAACGCTCTTTTAACCCGGGCAGAACCTCTTCTTTTAACTCCATACATGCCCGACAGTGAGGAGAATAGAATAACGTGGCGGTTATCTGTTCACTACAATAACCGGTAAAACAGAACAATATGGGTAAAAATAATACCAATAACTTTTTCATTACCAAAATGATACCATCTACGCCTGGATTTTTAAAGAATTATTGTTGTCATTCCGGGATAATTATATAGAAAAAAAATAAATATGTTGTACAATAAATACAAAATATTAATCACCTCATCTGGTGTTGCCCGGCTGAGCAATCCGGCTCATTCAGGAGTTGATGCTGAAGCATGATTCCTGTTTTCGTCTTAAAAGGCTGTCGTCTCAAACTCTGCCGGTGATTAATTACACATCCGGAAATATGATTTATGAATTTATAGACAAAAAAGGGACTTTCAGGGTAAAGAATCCCCAACTATACAATTTGTATCTACCTCTGACGGATAAAGAAGGGAAACTTTTAAGCTCCATAAGCCCTAATCTCGGCGGAGACATAAAATCTGACAACAACCATTTTCTCACTATACCTGCAACAATAGAAGATGTGAAAAACAACTTATTGTGCAGAAGAGAGTTTTTTCTGAATGTAAGAGGAAGTCTCTCCTCCAAAAAAAGCAAAACGGTAAGGCTCTCCCTTCCTTATGATGATACGGTCGAAATAGGTTTTCTGTACCAGAAAGTAATAAAAAGGGTAAAACCGTTATTGGTGGAAATAACAAATTTTGTGCCTTATGATACTCCGGTGGAGGTAATGAGGGTAAGGATAAAAAATTGCTCCGGGGGGCCTGTTTATATAACCCCTACTTCCTTTATGCCTCTCTACGGCAGAAGAGAGAATAATTTGCGCGACCACAGGCATGTAAGTTCTCTTCTGAACCGGATTTTCCTAGATAAGTATGCGTTGTACCTTAAGCCTACCTTGATCTTCGATGAAAAAGGTCACAAAAAAAATAAAGACATCTATTTCGCTCTGGGGTTTGAAGAAAGCTGTAAGCCCTGTGTTGGTCAATTCCCTACCCTCGAATATTTCTTTGGCAAAGGCGATATCCTGTATCCTGAGGCTATGACTTCCAAAATCCGCCCGGTTAGAAAAAAAAGCCGCGATTTTGAGGGAAAAGAAGTTTGCGCTTCTTTCCGTTTTAAAGATAAAAAACTAAAGAAAGAGGAGGCCGTTAATTATTTTTTAATTTATGGGATAGAAAAAAACAGGGAAAGCACAAACAAATTCACCCTCCAAAAAGCTCTCAACCGTTTAAACTCGCCGAAAAAAATAGAAGAGAAATTAGTCCAGACGCAGACTTATTGGCTTGATTATCTATCAAATTTATCTTTCGATTTCAAAGATAAAAATTTTAACAACTGGCTGGAATGGGTAAAAATTCAGCCCCGCCTCCGTAAACTTTTTGGCTGCTCTTTTTTGCCTCATTTTGACTATGGCAAAGGCGGCAGGGGCTGGAGAGACCTGTGGCAGGATGCGCTGAGCCTCCTTCTGCAGGAACCCGAAGAAGCCAGGACTATTATAATAAACAGCCTACGGGGGGTAAGAATAGACGGCTCTAATGCCACTATTATAACCCCGGACAACGATTTTATCTCCGACAGAAATAAAATAAGCCGGGTATGGATGGACCATGGCATATGGCCTTTTCTTACCCTTCAATCCTATATGGAACGTACCGCTGATTTAAGTATATTAGAAATTCCTCTTACCTATTTTAGAGACCATCTCATCAAGAGATCCGGGCAAAAAGATACTTCTTTCTCCCAGAACGATTACTTATTGCGTGATATTAAAAAAAGAGTATATAAGGGAAGTATCTTGGAGCATATACTTATACAGCACCTCACTTCTTTTTTTAATGTAAACGAACATAATATCATAAAACTTGAAAACGCTGACTGGAACGACGGCCTTGATATGGCATCTGCAAAAGGCGGGAGTGTAGCCTTTAGCTTCATGTATGCCTCTAATCTTAAGAGTCTATGTCTTTACCTTCAAAGATTAAAACCTAAAAAAACCAAAGTTTATCTGCTCAAAGAACTTAAAATACTACTGGACAGAATAAATAAACCTTTAAATTACAATAACCCCGGAGAAAAAAACGCGACCTTGGAAGAATATTTTGAAAAGACTATCCGGCTAAGCGGAGAAAAAATACCCTTCTCTATAGATAAAATCATCACTGACCTGAGGTATAAGCACGAGCACCTGGCTCAAAGACTGCAAAAGGAATGGCTTAAAGAAGGTTTTTTTAATGGCTACTATGATAATAAAGGCAGGAGGGCCGAGGGTATAAAAGCAAACAGGGTAAGGCTTATGCTTGCCTCACAGGTATTTCCTATCATGAGCGGCTTTGCCGAAAAATATCAAATAGAAAAAATCTGGAAAACGGCAGAAAAATATCTTAAAGATAAAGATTTAGGAGGATTCAGGCTAAATACCGATTTCGGTTCTCTTTATATGGAACTCGGAAGAGCTTTCGGCTTCTCTTACGGCGACAAAGAAAACGGCGCTTTTTTCAACCATATGATAATAATGTTTGCGAATTCCTTATTAAAACGGGGTTTTGTCAAAGAAGGGTTAACTGCCCTTAGTTCGGTGTATAAAATGGCAAATTCTGCCCGGGCCGAAATCTATCCCATGATACCGGAATATTTTAACAATCGGGGGAAAGGTCTTTATCTCTACCTGACCGGTTCGGCAAGCTGGTATGTATACACATTGATCAGGGAAGTGCTGGGCATAAAATACTCGCATGGCGATATATTGCTACAGCCGGCACTGAATTCTTCGATCTTCTTCTCCAAAAGCATAGATTTCCGCTTTCAGTATGAAGATAAAAATATAAATATATCCTTTATGATAGGGAATAAGGCCGGGTTTGATAAGTACAGGATTAAAAAAGCGGTTATGGAGGGAAAAATTTTACCTTCTAAGCCTGAACGTTGTCTAATAAAAAAGAATGTATTAAAAAAATGCAAATCCAAAGAAATTTCTCTGAAAGTTTTTCTTGGCTATCCCCTTCAACCCGACAAAAAGAAGTTTTAAAAGTTTCATAGCCTGCTAATAAATCTTACGAATACAGCCGCCTTGCCCCTTACAAAATATTGATTTTTGCACACCTTTATGATAACTTAATTTTGTAGAAAAAAGTTAAAAAGGAGATAGGTAAATTCTAAACCAACAAATGGACAACCAAGAATTCGCCATTGCTTTCAGCGAGAAAAACGCCGAAGAAGCAATAAAAGAAGTTTCTTTGAAAATTAAGCTGGTCTTTCCCAAGCAGATAAAATATCTCCTTATACTCTTCACCCATCACTATCAGCCTTCCTCCATACAGCAGACGATAAATCTTACTCTGAAACCAAACCAGATTCTGGGAATACAGGTACCCTTTGTCATATATGAAGATAAGATAGCGGAAAAAGGTATAGCTGTATTTTGTATAAATAAAAGAGGAGTGACGCTCAAAGAAAGCTTTTTAAAAAGCGGCGATGCTGAAGAAATTGAATCGCACCTCCATTCTTCGCTGGGCAAACTGAACAGGAACGAATTTTATCTCCTTTCTTTTATCTCCTCTAACTTCAAACCTTTTTCTTATTTACACGGAACACGCATGGCAATGGGAAACTATATTAATTTATTGGGAGGGGGTTATATCACACCTTTTGCAAACCGGGAACTTAAGTTTTCCAATGCTTACGTTAATGAAGGTATGATGAATACGGCAATAGGAGGAGTAGAAATAAATTCTTTTAAGCTCGGCGGATACTACCCTCTTGGTAAACCTTTCACTGTAACTAAAATCTCCCACCACAGGAGTGTCGTAGAAGAAATAGACGGCCGTCCGGCAGTAAATATTTATAGAAAATACCTGGAAGAAAAATTCCCGGCTTTTAAGAAAAACAATCTCTTCTCCTTCTATCCTCTGGGAATAAAAGAAGATGGTTCTTACCGTCTGGTCAACATCCGGGAATCCTTGGAAGACGGTTCTTTAATAGCTATGGGGGAATTAAAAGAAGGCAGCAGGGGATATATAATGCTGCTTGACCCTAATCTCCTCTTTGAGAGTATCGAAGAAAGACTTGCCCCCCTGAAAAAGCATAAGAGCGGCTTGGTATTTATAGCAAATACACTGGGAAGGCATAAAATACTTATGGATAAGTCAAAAGAGGAAATAAGACTTATCAAAGAAAATCTTGGGGAAAATTTTAAAATTATCGGCGCCTATTTTGATTATTTTATTTTTTCCAATAAACAAAAGTTAAACCTTGAAATAGACTCGGCTGATATGTTACTGTCGCTGTGGCAATAGCAAAAAGAGAGGGTTGATGTTTTCTTTAGAGCCTCTGAATATCGTTATCTTTGTTTTTTTTATTACCATATTTTTTCTTATATTTTTTACTCTAAACAAAATGCAGATAATAAGCGGCCTGCACAAAACCGTAGCTAATCTTGAAAAAACTTTAAACGACCTGGACCAGCAAGCCCGGTTAATAATAAAAAACGATATGGAATTGAAACTATACCAGCAGGAAATAGAAAATAAATTTGATAAATTAACCTTAATCAGTAATCTTATTTTAGCTTCTTTACCCATACTCGATAAAGAAATGCTCTTTTCTCTGACTAATAAAAAATTTATAAACAGCCTTGGTTTCCGCAAAGGGATAATTCTGGATTTCAATACATTAAACATAATAATACAGGAGGGTTTCAGCGAAGAGGAAATTCAGTCTATAAAAAATGGTCTGCGTTCTAAAAAGGAGCTGTTTAAAAATGTAAGCATGGTCAGCCCGGAATCAGAGATGTACAAACACATTTTTGGAAATTTATATTTTAGAGATCTGGTAGCGACTCCGATACGCACCAGTCAGCATATGCATGCCATATTTATAGTAAGCGAGTTGTTAATCCCCACTGATATCAAAAAAACAGAAGAGAAAGCTTTTCTTATAACCTCAATGTATCTGGGCCAGTGCCTGGATAAAATAACTCTCTTTGAAGAGCTTTACCACTCTAAAGACGATTTAGAGAAAAAAATCAAAGAAAGGACCAACGAACTCGTTAAGAGCTTGCGTAAAATAGAAGTAGTTAACAAAGCTAAATCTGATTTCATCTCGAGCGTATCCCACGAACTGCGCACTCCTCTCACCTCGGTAAAGGGTTTTTCTTCTCTTCTGGTCGATGAAAAATTCGGAAAGCTTTCCCCCGAAGCAAAAAGAAGATTGATTAAGATAGACGAAAATGTAGATAAGCTGATGGATATAGTAAATACTCTTCTGGATATATCGAGGATAGAGTCGGGTAAAACGGAAGTGAAGATTGCTCCTTATGATATATCTAAACTGATAAAAGATGTCTGTGACTTTCTGACTCCTCAAACCCAGGAGAAAAATCTGACTCTGGAGGCTAAGGTGTCTGAAGGGATGAATGTTTATATGGATAAAAATCTTATAGAAAGGGTGCTTATAAATTTAATAAATAACGCTCTCAAATTTACTCCTAACGGCGGCAGCATAACCGTGGGGTGTAAAAAAGATGATAATCATGCTATAATCTCTGTTGCCGATACCGGAATGGGAATCAAAAAAGAGGATCTGGAGAAAATTTTCCAGGAATTTTTCAGGGTAAGTAATGCCAAAATCCAGGATATAAGGGGGAGCGGCTTGGGCTTGTCTTTGGTTAAAAGAATAATCGACACACATAAAGAAAAAATATGGGTAGAATCCGAATTCGGCAAAGGAACCACCTTCCATTTTACCTTAAAATTAGCTTAATATATGAGTAAATTAAAAATCCTTGTAGTGGATGACAATCCGGACATTTTAGATCTGCTGGAAGCGACTCTTTCAACAGAGTTTGAGGTAGAAACAGCCTCTACCGGAAATGAGGCTTTGGAAAAACTAAAACAATCTCCCCCCAACCTTTTAGTCCTGGATTATATGCTTCCTGATATGGAAGGTCCCCAAATTTGTAAATTCCTAAGAAAGAATCCTCTTCTAATAAACCTGCCCGTATTAATGCTAACCGGGAAAGGAGAGGTGGAAGATAAGGTAGAAGGGCTGGAGGCCGGAGCAGACGACTACATGTTAAAACCCTTCCTTCCCCAAGAACTTATAGCCCGTATCCATATGCTTATAAGGCGTTCCAGTACAAATCTGGACGCCAACCCCTTGAGCCGACTCCCCGGTAATGTCACCATTAATAAAGAACTGGAAGAAAAAATCAATAAAAACGAAAAATTCGCTCTGCTGTATCTGGATATAGATAATTTTAAAGCGCTTAATGACTACTACGGTTTTGAAAAAGGTGACAGTGCTATCAAAGAAACCGCCCGTATATTAATAGACGTTATTCAAAAAAAGGGAGAGACAACCGATTTTATAGGCCATATCGGGGGAGATGATTTTGTGGTAATAACATCTCCTGAAAAAGCAGAACAGATAGCCAAAGAGATAACAGAGGCTTTTGATAAAATGGCTCCTAACCTTTTTGAGGAAAAAGACCGCATAAAAGGCTACATCGAAACTAAAAGCAGGGACAACCAGATAAGAAGGTTCAGTTTCCCCAGCATTTCTATAGGAATAACCAGTAATGACCGGCGTGATTTTCACCATACCGCTCAAGTAACTTCTGTGGCTGCAGAAACAAAAGGCCTTGCCAAAAAGTTTAACGGAAGTAAATATATATTTGACCAGAGAAAAGATTGACTTTTTATTAGAGGTAAAATCCCTTTTGAGCTGGTTTCCTCTCGTTGGTTGCCAAAATCAAAAATCTATGGTATATAGATGTCTTAAACGACATGTTAAGAAAGCGAGGGTGGCGGAATAGGCAGACGCATTAGCTTGAGGGGCTAACGGTAGCAATACCGTAGGGGTTCAAGTCCCCTCCCTCGCATTATTTTTACCATAATCCTGTCCGATTTTATAAATGGCTAAGTTGATATTCCTGGGTACCTCAGCCAGTATACCTACCAAAAAACGGGATAATACTTCATTCGTTTTCTCTTACAGACAAAACAAGTTTTTAATTGATTGCCCGGGTTCTATATATCAAAAATTGCTCAAAGCGGACCTGGGCTGGCAGGGCTTGGATAAAGTAATAATCACCCACCATCATCCGGATCATATCTACGGGGTAATCTCTCTGCTTCACTGCCGGTTTCTGTTGGATAAATCACCTCTGTATATATTCTCAAACCAAACATGCATAAAACTAATAAAAAAAACGGCAAAATTATTCTCGCTCGTAAAAAGAGACCGGCCGGCTCTTCACTATATAGATGTATTCAGCAAAAGTTTTTTTTACAAGACAAAAGAAGTAAAAATGAAAGCTGTAAGAAACCGGCATATAAAAGATTCTTTTGGTATCTATATAAAACTGCCAAGAAAAAATTTATTCTACAGCTCAGACACATCTTTTATCCCGTCTGTAATAAAAAAACTTATGCCTCTGGACTATCTTATCCATGACTGTACCGCATCTTCTTATTATTTCAACAGTCATCCCTCCTTATATAATATGCATACATCTTCCCTGCAGTTAAAAAACTTTCTGGAAAAAGAGAAAAAAACAAAACTGATTCCTTTGCATTTTCTGCTTTTAGAAAAAGGGGAGATGAAAAAAATAAAAAAAGAATTGGAAAGTGTAGAGAAAAAAGTTATTTATCCTGAGGATTTTTCCCGGCTAAAAGTTTAATAAGCCGAAATATTAAGACCGGATCAATTCTCAAGCGAGAGCAATATCCCCCCAGATATAAAGCTGCCCCTTGAAAACTATCATAAGCCCGTCGAGATAATCATTCTTCCTGGCTTCTTTAAGCACAAAATCGACACTGCGGTCGTCTTTCACTTTATTGGAAAAAGCGGTAGCAAAAGCATCGGCTACCATAGAATTCTTTCCTATGACTGTTACCAGCTCCGCCTGTCCGAAACCTAAACTGTGACCTAAAAGCGAAGAAGAAGAAGCTATGCCGAAATCTCCGTTTCTGGGCTGGATTTCTAACCCCAATTGAGGGAAGGAAGAATTTTCTCCCAGATATACACCTATACGCCTGGCTTTTTTTGTTTTAATAAATATATCTCCGCCGTTCTCAAGGATTATTTCATCTACCGAGGAAAGCAATTCTCTGCCTACATAAAAGGATATGGCCCCGGCTACGGCGGAAAAAGGACCAGTACCTGCCAGGCCGGAATAAAAAATCATATCTTTTGCTATAGAAGAAGCCCGGGAGTCTTCTTTTAAGGGAGAAAGAGAATTCAGGAAATCCGGCCTGTCTTTAGCGTATTTTTCGACAATTCCATAATACTTAATTAACAAATTATAGGCTTCTTTGTACTCAATTTCTGCCGAGGAAACAATTAATATATCACTCTCTTTATACGCTATTTCCAGACTGAACCCTTCTTTTGCGATATCCCGGTAAAGTCTGGGCTCATACATATCAAATTCTTTATTTTTTATTATAAATTTTTTCTAAAAAATCCGACGATATACCTATATCGGTTAGTATAATTTTTCCGCAGGCAGAAGGCCCTTCATTCAGGTAAAAACCTCTTTTAAGGGCGAGAAAAGTAACAGTATAAGAGGCCTTTACAACCTCTCCTAAAGACAAACCTGTATCGGGATAAAGGCCCGAGGGAACATCGCAGGCCACTATGGGTTTTTTGCTCCGGTTCAACTCAAATACTATTTTTTTTATAAGAGTAGAAAGCTCGCCCCTTGCCCCCACTCCTAATAAGCCTTCCAAAACAAAGTCTGATTTATTTAAAAAAACGTTTAATTGGTCAACCGTATCGTCATTCAGAGAAAAAATATTTATTCCCATATTTTCCAAAACACTTTTCTGCAGTTGCGCCTGAAGACCCAAAGGTTTGCTTTCTAAAACAGCTACCCTTACATTGTATTTTTTATTTGCCAGTTTACGGGCACAGGCCAGAACGTCGGCACCGTTATTTCCTCTTCCTGAAACAACAAGGGCTTTCCTGCCCAGCCCGAGCTTCTCGATTATGGAACACATATTACTTGAGGCGTTTTCTATAAGCATATCTTCAGACAGGCCCCATTTACGCGCCACATTATCCAATTCTCTGATTTTCGCAACTGACATTTCTTTTCTTGCCATTTTTCCGGATAGTTTCACATTTTTAAAAAACAATATTATAAGGAGGTGCAGATGTTAAGGGGAGAAATCAATGAGGACCTTCATCGCCCTTATCCTTTTTTTTGAAAAGGTCCAGGAACTTGTCTTCGTATTCTTTGTAGACATTCCAATGATCCAATTCCCGTTTAAGCTCATTGGCTTTTGTTATATCCTTCTGAGCCTGCCCGAAAAGATCTTCTATTTTTGCTCTGGCTGACTGGGGCAGCTTTGTGTAAGTTGCCAGATCCTTTTTTATCTTCTCTATATCCTCTTCATTTAAGGGAGTTGGTCCCTGCGGGGAAACTTCTCCCTTTAGATAGCTTATTAATTTATCGATTTCTGATTCGATAAACTTCGCTCTTTCGGTAACCGGAGAAAGGTTCAAATTTATATTTAGATACTTAACTATTATTCTTAGTACTGCCACAGTAGCCCGCGGGTTCTCAATCTGTACAGTATAAAAAGGTATCTCTGCCAGTAAACAAACTCCTTTTAAGCCCTTCTTTTTCCCTACACCTAAAACAATGCCGTTTAGACCGCTAATTTGACCCTTGCCCAAAGTTTTAACTCCCAGTCTGGCGAATCCTTTAAGAATATTATGGTGAGTCGCGGCAATCATGACTTTTGACTCGGTTTTATGGTCTATCGACTCGGGTTTTGCGGCAAAGGTGAAGATAAATCTGGCCTTATATTTTTTTACAAAATTTATTATCTGGACCGAAAATTCTTCGGCGTACTCTAATGGGGGTTGCGCCTCGCCCAAAAAAATTATTATATCCTGGTTTCTGGCCTTACAATAGTAAAAGAACCCCGCGGGCAAAGAAGGAATATCGACTATTCCTTTATCTACCGTAACCGCAGCGGGCTTAAAAAATTCCCTGGCTTCCAGTTTGGCGAATATTTTAAAATCCATGAC
>WJKZ01000134.1 GCA_014728785.1 Candidatus Omnitrophota bacterium | reverse complement strand
CTATTGAATATACCCGGCGCATGCCTATCAACTATATATTGCCGGAAATCGCAGAAGATAAAGAGGTCATTTTTGTTAATCAATATGAGATATTCCAGAATTTAGACGAGCCTCTGAGGAATTATCTGTCTACCGACGGCGGCCACCTTAACGGTAAAGGTTACGGAATAATGGCCCGTAATCTGTTTGAAAAAATCATTGAAAAAGAGCTGATTTCCTCCGATTGACCCCGCCTCCTGCCGTTTTAAAAAATTTCTAAAATAATAATTGACAGGCCCCAAAAATAATGGTATTTATTCTATATGGGTATATTCCCATAAAAGAATATAACAATGAATTTAACCTTATTACGTCAAACATTAAAAGCCTGTTCCGATGATACTCGTCTCAGAATATTGAATATTTTAAAAGACGGTAAGCTTACCGTTAAGGAGATGTGCGATATATTAAATGTTAACCAGTCTACCATTTCGAAACATTTAGCCAGATTAAGATTCGCTAAGATTGTCATGGATGAGAGAGTAGGCAACACTGTTTATTACAGTTTTCATAATACTTACGGTTCTCCTCAATCCAAGATAATATCTTTTCTTGTTTCAGAATTTTCCTCTATAGACACTTTTAAAATAGATAGCCAGAGAAAACAGGAGTTAAAAGGTGGATAATCTCCGGCGTTTTTATTTTTCATCTACGGTTATTTTGAAAGTTCAGGGTTTTTATAAATATTAACCTTCTGTTATAGAAAGGAGGTGTGGCTATGTTTCAGAAAAAGAAACCTAAGCCGAAAAAGGAAGGAAAATAGCAGCTGATAGTACTGAGCAGTAAAGGCAACCCTTAAACAAGGTTGCCTTTTTATTTTAATACCTGCAAAAAATAAAATGAGCCTGAGCCGGAAACACTGTGGAGGAAACCCGCGAATAAGAAGATGTTTATTTTCATTTTCCGGGCTGTTGTTATAATCTGTTAAAAATGCTATAATTATTATAATCAAATATCGTGGATTTTTAGATGTCTCGTTTTATACTTTTCTTTTCTTTTCTGGCATTTTCTTTCGGATATACAGGGGAAAGTTTTAAAGTTGCCCTTCACGATACCGGCGATGAACCTGCCTCTTATGCCGTTTCTTACCAGGATAACGATTCTTTCTATTCTTCCTCCGGGAGTTCTTCAGGGGATGATTTGACAGGTGAGTTATTTGTGAGCAAAAAAGGAGGATTTAGTTTCAGGATACCTCCCGGCTGGCTGAGCCTGCCGGAGAAAGCAATTGACACTTACATTAAAGTCAAATTAGATGAAGGTGATTATATTAACAAATACAGCCAGATTGAGAACAACCTGCAGGGACGCAGGGCTACTTACCGGATGACAGAGGCCGCATTCCAAAGAAAAGGCAGCCCGGAGTTTTTACCCCCTATTGTATGGCTTGCCGTGAACAATAATAAAAGAGTAGAAAAAGTGGAGATAAGACAGTTCGTGACGTCTGTTGAAGCAAGCAACGCCGCAAGGATTGATTATGACGAAAAACGCAAAATCATCCATCTTGTGTACCCGCCTTATTCGGCCGGTCCCCAGGGCAATATGGTAACCGAAAGCATAGTTATATTAAGCAGGCACGGCACTGTTAACTTTATCCTTATCAGCCCTTTACGGAATTATTACAGTAACAGCGAAGACCTGAACTTTTTCGTCAAGCATTTTAAATTCCGCAAAGGTTATGAATACGGCTCCCTGCAGCGGGAAACCGGAATGATAGAAAGCAAAGAAGACCGGTGGTATAATAACAAAGGTCTGATTTTAGTTTTGTTGATTATGATCATGTCCGTGATTTTTCTGTTTTTGAGAAAAAAATATATTTATTATTGCTTTTAGACGGACGACGGCCGCAGGTCCGTTTCCTTTTAAAAGATATCCTGACAATGAAGGCATTGACAACTTTTTTTCTGGTTTTGTTCGCAGTTTCTCATTTCGTCCCAAGCCTCACCGCACAAACAAATATTTCTGTGGAGAAGAACGCCTCAAAGGCCGTTTCAAAATGGCTTGAGCTTATTGATAACGGAAGATATCTTGAAAGCTGGGAGGAATCCGCCGGCTATTTTAAAGAAGCGGTAGATAAAGATGAATGGCAAAAAACCCTGAAAGCCGTCAGGAAACCGCTGGGCGGGGTTGTCTGGAGAAAATTGAAATCTTTAAGCGAAACTTCTAATCTTCCCGGAGCGCCGGACGGGAAATATGTAGTAATTCAGTACAGTACCTGGTTTGAAAATAAAAAATCCGCTTTGGAGACGGTGACTTCGGCATTTTCAGAAGAACGGGGCTGGAGGATTTGCGGATATTATATACGTTAACCGGAAGTTTGCTGAAAATCACAGCTTAGGAGGTATGGGCGGGTATTTTTAAAAAGCCGAAAAAATAAGCAGCAGAAAGATTGTGAGATATCTTGTATGTTTAGTTTTGTTACTTTTTCCTTTTAATATTACCACTGCTGGAGACGAGAGCGCGGAAAACAGCTATTTCAGGTACAGAAAGGAACTTAAAAACGCATCAAACCTTGATGCTCTGCTTTCTTTTTATTCAAAGGATGCTTTGGAAAAACTCAATAAGGCTTTAAAGCAGGGAGTAGAGAAGGATAGTATACTAGCGAGCTTAAAGAAGAATTTACCGGATAAGGTAAAAATAAAAAAAGAGTGCAGGGCCGGCGATGTTCTTTATTTTTTTGCCCGGGGTACACTTTACGGGCTTCCGGCCGAAGGCGTGATAAGGTTAAAAAAAGAGGGTGAAACCTGGAAGATAGATAAAAGACATTGGGGAGACCCGGGAAAAGTTTATTACAGGTACCAGAAACATTGTAATTCCCCGCTTAAAGGTTATAATTCTTTCAGGTAGCCTGCAGGAGCCAAAAGCTACTAAGGCAGCAGTTAGATAAGTGTATTTATGAGCCGGAAACCATAAGCTGCCGGTTTAAGATAAATCCGGCAGAAAATTTAATTCAGACAGAAACTTTAGCGGTATGCCGGATTTGATAGAAGTAAAAAGATTTTATTCCCGTCATGAGGCAGAGATGGCTAAGGGGCTGCTCCAGGATGAAGATATTTTTTCTCTGGTTTCGGCTGATGACGCCGGCGGGTATCAGCCGAATTTGATGCTCAGCATGAAAGGCGCCCGTTTGATGGTTAGGAAAGAGGATTTTTCCCGTGCCCGGGAGGTTCTGAAAGTTTTGGAAGGACTTGGTGAGTAGTTATGTCCGGACAGAAGATTACCCGTAGACAAAAAAATGTATCCCGGCTGATAAGAGAAAAGAGGCAATCCCAGCGTAGCCGCCTCAAAGCAAGAAAAAAGTAGTTCAGATAAAGGTGTAAACTGAAATCCGGGAGAAGGAAGTATGAGAAGATTTTTATTTTTTATAGGTGATAATATCTTTAAATGGTTTTTGTTTGTCTGGAGGTTCCTGTTCTGGTTTGTGATAGGCATAATTTTCTTTTTATTTATGATGAATGCCCTTCCCCGCGGGTTTTCCTGGGCATTTTCTTATATCCTTTTGTCGATATTGTTTTACAAATATATATATAAGGTAAATAAATTCAT
>WJKZ01000133.1 GCA_014728785.1 Candidatus Omnitrophota bacterium | reverse complement strand
TGCATCGATAATCTTTACCCTCCGGGGATCACTGCGGGCCAGTTTTGAGTAGCCCTGCCTGAGCCGCCTGTGAAATCTTAAAGACCTGGCTTCGATTCTATCGGCTGCTTTTACCCGCCCCAGGCCCTTCTCTACCGGGACGTCAAGAACCAGGGTTAAATCAGGTTTTATGCCCAGGGAAAACATCTTTATAGCTTTTTTAGTCAGGGAAAGCAGCCCTAACCCATACCCCTGATATACAAGAGTAGAATCAAAAAACCTGTCACAGATTATAAAATCATAATTACTTAAATCTTTTTTCAATCTGGTCTCTATCAGCTGGGTCCTGGCAGCCAGGTACAGGAGCAATTCGGTACGGGGAGATAAATTCTGATTATTTTTATCCAAAAGCACTTTTCTTATTTTCTCACCTACAGCAGTTGAACCGGGCTCTCTGTATGTTTTTACCTTATATTTTCCTCTGGATAAAAAGTTCTGGATAAATTTTATAACACTGCTCTTACCGCTGCCCTCACATCCTTCAACTGTTATAAAAAAAGCTTTTCTTTTTTTCATGATTAAGAAAACTTAACTTTAAAGTCCGGAAGCTTTATTTACAAACGTAACACCTGATGCCGTATCTATAACCTCCAAATTGTAAACTTCAGCGATTTTTTCTCTTATTTTATCAGCTTCTGCAAAATCTTTTTCCCGGCGGGCTCTATCTCTTCTTTTAACCAGCTCTATAAGCTCAGGTTCCAGTTCCCGGGGCTTTTTAGGTTCCAGGCCAAAAACCTCAAAAAAAGCTCTTACTTTTTCCTCTGCATAACGGGAAGCATCTTTTTTATCACAGGATATAAATTTAGAGCCCGTATCTATAATCTCAAATATGTGCCCTAAGGCTTTGGGCATATTGAAATCATCGTCCATCGATTCCTCCGCTTTACCGTATAAAGCGTCTATTCTTTTCTTATCGCCGGCAGAAATCACCTCTGTTGCGCCTTTCCTCAACTCTGTTTTCAGATTTATCCTGTCGAAAAATTCATCAAAACTCCTCTTTTGTTTTTTTACTTCCTCTATCTTACCCTTATTGTAATCTACAGGGTGAGAATAATGAGCGGAAAGGAAAAATAGTTTTAAAATATCGGGGTCCTTGTGTTCTTTTATAAAATTTTTTATAGTAACAAAGTTGCCCAATGACTTGGCCATTTTTTGTCCGTTTATAGTTAAAAGACCGTGATGTATCCAAAAATTAGCGAACGGCTTACCTGTAAGGGCCGAGCTTTGAGCGCGTTCATTTTCATGATGAGGAAAAATTAAATCTTTACCTCCGCCGTGGATATCCAGGGTTTCGGTATCTAAATATTTTTGACTCATAACCGAACATTCTATGTGCCAGCCGGGCCTGCCTTCACCCCAGGGACTGTCCCAGAACGGCTCTCCTTCTTTGGCTTTTTTCCACAAAGCAAAATCCAAAGGGTCCTTCTTTGAAGGGTCTGCTTCTATCCTGACCGAAGCAAATAAATCGTCTATTCTTTTCCCCGAAAGCTTGCCGTAAGAAGGGAACTTTCTTACAGAAAAATACACATTACCCCCGGATTCATAGGCAAAACCTTTTTCTATTAATTTCTGAATATAGCCCTGCATGTCTTTTATATTCTCTGTAGCTTTGGGCTCTCTGTCGGCTTCGGCAATACTTAATAAATCCAGATCTTCGTAATAGCTCCGGATATATTTATCCTTCACCTCTTCAAATGCCCGGGATAAATCTATTTTTTCCTTATCCGCGAGCAACCTGGCTTTTTGTATTATCTTATCATCGACATCTGTAATATTACGTATAAAACGGACCTTAAACCCCCGGTATCTAAGGTATCTGCGCATAACTTCAAATACGTAAAGTGAACGTGCATGTCCTATGTGGCAATCATCATATACCGTCACCCCGCAGGTATACATCCTCACCTCTTCCCCGCTGCGGGGGGCAAAAACCTCTTTCTTCTTTGATAACGAATTATATATTTTAAGCATTATAAACCAATCTTTTTAGCCATTACCGCAGCTAAACAGCTTATACTCTCAGGAGGCCCTAAGACACAAAGCCCCTCTTTTGACTTTATTTTTAAGTTGAAATCACACCCGGCTACAATCCCGGACAAAGACTTTAATATCTTACCCTTATGCCGCAGGAGAGGCGGTTCATCGGCTATTATAGTAATATCTGCATTTATAAGCTGGTAATCACCTTTGATTTTATCCAGAACAAATCTTAATATCTTTTTGCTGTCTAAATTCCTGGATAATTTACTGCCGGGCGGAAAATAATCTCCTATATCCCCGAGACAGGCCGCACCGCATATTGCGTCACTCAAAGCATGTAAAACCACATCACCGTCGGAGACCGCCTCAAGGCCGAAGGGAGAAGATATCTTCACCCCCCCTAAAACCAGCTTCTTCTTCCGCCGGTTTATGCGGTGAATATCAAATCCCAGGCCGCTTCTGAAATCATAATCTGCCATCTATTTTCTCCCTGGATTAATTTAGCTGAATTAAACCAGCCTGTTTTCCAATAATGCCCGGGCCAGGATTAAATCTTCCGGGTAGGTTACCTTAAAATTAATTTTACTGCCGGGGATTACCTTTACCCTTTCTCCGGAAACCTCCAAAAACTGAGCATCATCGGTAAATCTTTTTCTCCCAAGACGGGAATAGGCCTCCACAATGATATCTTTCTTGAATCCCTGGGGAGTTTGTATAAAAAAAATATTTTCTCTCTCCAGAGTCTTATTGACGTATGATTCTTTAACGGCTTTAACAGTATCAGGGCTCACCATCCCGCAGACTACGCCCGGATATCTCTTCAGATTTTTCATAATATCCCGAATTATTTTTTTACCGGGGAAAGGCCGTGCTCCGTCATGAATTAACACATATTCTATCTCTTTGCGGATAAAATCCAACCCGTTTTTTACAGAATCCTTTCTTTCTTT
>WJKZ01000132.1 GCA_014728785.1 Candidatus Omnitrophota bacterium | reverse complement strand
GCAAAAACACAGCCTCATTGAACAAACTACCTTGATGAGATCCTTCGCTCTGCTCAGGATCAATTCGGCTAAGTGTTTTTTCTTCGTCTCCGACTTGCAAAAACACAGCCTCATTGAACAAACTACCTTGATGAGATCCTTCGCTCTGCTCAGGATCAATTCGGCTAAGTGTTTTTTCTTCGTCTCCGACTTGCAAAAACACAGCCTCATTGAAATTTCGAGGACTTCGAACCCCTTCAGGAGTGAGAAGTCTCAAGAAAACCTTAATAATATTTCTCACTCTGTTCGAAACCAATTCAATTGAAAACGGCTTTCATTATACCATGAACCTTTTATTTATTGAAGATGTCAAAGGATTTACTTTGGAATGTTTTTATGGGTCAGGCGGACAGTGCCTCTTTGATGGTATCTAAAAACTTTTTAGGGTCAAGGGGTTTTGACACTACAGAGTAATCTTTAACCGCTTTTATTTTGTTTAATTCGTCTCCGTCGCGTATTATCCCTGTCAAAAAAATAATGGGAGCCTTAGCGATTGCGGGTTCTTTGCTCATCAACAATGCCAATTCCCCCCCGTCTATGTCCGGCATAACAATATCCAATACTATCAAATCCGGTTTTGATTCTATGGCTAACTGCAATGCTTCGGAACCCCTGGAAGTAAATACGACATCATAATCGTTGCGCTGGAGGAAATTTGCTAAAAACTCAAGCATCTCTTTTTCGTCATCAACAAGTAATATTTTTTTTCTGGCTGGATTCATGGAGACAGAATATCATCTTTCATTACATTGTCAATATAAAAGCCTGACAAAACATTCATATAAAGACATCAATATTATATTTCTCCTCTTCTGTATACCCTGGTTAATGCCTCTACGACAACCGCAGAAAATTGTTTATCTTTAAGGCTCCCTAATACCCTAAGAGCTTCGTCTCTGGAAAAACACGAACGATAAGGCCTGTCTGTGGTCATTGCATCAAAACTGTCAGCAATAGCTATAATTTGAGCAATAAGAGGTATCTGTTCGCCTTTCAATGCCTCCGGGTAACCTTTGCCGTCATAACGTTCATGATGATATTTAACTCCGAGAATCGGTTCGCAAAATTCATCAACCCGGCTTAAAATCGAAGCTCCCACCAAAGGGTGTTTTTCTATCTCGGCCCTCTCCTCTCCACTTAGAATATCTTTTTTATTAAGTATGGTTTCGGAAACTCCGATTTTTCCTATATCGTGAAGCAAAGAAGAAATTCTCAGGCTCTCAAAAAAAACTTCAATATTTTTATGAGAAATTTTACCCATTTTTTTCAGTTCTTTGGCGATTGTCACGGCATAGTGAGCCACTCGTTCTGCATGACCCATAGTATAAGGGTCTTTTGCCTCTATAGCACTACTCAAAGCCTTAACCGCCTGGACGAATAACTGTTTATTTCTGTGCAGCTGGGCCTCTAAATCCTGGAAAAACCAGGCATTCTGGATAGCCATAACCGCATCGGAACAAAGTATGGAAAGAAACCCTACCTCCTGGCTGCTAACCTCTGCCCCATCAGCTTTAGAACCCAGAAACAAGGCGAAAATAAGCCTGTCTCTGAAAAAACCCGGTATGCAGGCCTGGGCATTATAAAGCATGAACTGGTCTCTTATCTTCACCATTAAATCCTTCGCCTCTTCCCCTAAAGGCTGACTGGAGTCTAAAATATGATTGATTTGCGAGAGGTAAAGACAATCCGTACCCGCTATCCGCAAGCGGGGAGAGGTAAAATACCGGATTAAAGGGTTTTCTTTGGACATCTTGGCAAATCCCCGCGGGACCTTTAGCCCCGAACGGCCACGGGAGAAATGAGCCACGTAAGCATCATGATTTCTTTCGTAGAGAAGAAAACTTGCGTGCTCAAGATATAAAATACGGACTATGGTGCGCAATATTAACTTTACCAGAGTCTCGGAGCGGCGCACCAGAACCATTTGCCTTGCTGCTTTTTCTAACTCGTGGTGGTAACTTAAATCAACATCTTCCTTCATAACATCTATCCTTCCGGATGATTAATTCATAATATATTCTTTAATTTTACCTTTTAACTCGTCTAAATCCAAGGGTTTTATGATATAATCGTAAACACCCAGCTCTTTTGCCTGTGATTCAGAAACTTCATCATTTCTGCCGGTGATCATAATAGTTCTTACTTGAGGATCAATTTTTTTGACATTTTTTAATATCTCAAACCCGTCCATACCTGGCATTTTGATATCGAGAAAAATCCATTGGGGATTAAACTGACTAAAAACCCGCAAAGCTTCCTCTCCGCTGGTCGCCCCGGCTGCTGTAATGCCAAAACGACTCAAGAAATGGCATAAAAAGTCTACTATCTGCTCTTCATCGTCAACTACTAAAATCTTCACCTTTTCCTCCACTTTAAATTTGAATTCAAATCAGCTAAATTAATTCTTCTTCGGTAACTCAATAAAGAATTCTGTACCTCTCAGATAAGAAGATGTAAACCATATCCGACCGTGGTGATTTTCTTCGATGATCCGCTTCACCACATAAACCCCTATGCCTGTTCCTGACTTATAAGAAGATTTAGTTGTAAAAAACGGCGCGAATATCTTGTGTTTATCTTCTTCCTTTATCCCTAAACCGTTATCGGAAATCTCAATAATATAACGGCTTGGAGTCTTTTTAAACCTCAACTCTATCAAGGGTTCGAAGCCTGTATTTCCCTGCTGCCTGAGATAAACCTTTTTCTGCTGAACGGCTTCGAAGGAATTATCCAGCATATTGTAAATCACCTCGGTGAGTTGTGATTTAATGCCGAAAAGGGTATCCTCTGGTTTAAAGTCTGTCTTTAAAGGTATGTGGCTGGTTTCATGTTTTATCATTAACAGCTCTTTGGATAAATCTACTATTTCTTTAAAAGAAAAATCGGAAAAAAAAGTTTCTTTTTCTTCTACGCGGGCAAAATCAAGTATACCTTTTATTATTCCGTCGGTCTTTTTTACATTATCAATAAGAGAATCTGCGATTTTACTCAGGTACTCGCATGTCTGCTGTAAACCGGGGTCTTTTTCAATCAGTTCTTTGTGTCTGGATATAAAATCCTTTACTTCGTATTTGAGCTCCCCGCTTACTACCGAAAACTGGTTAAGACGGTTTTTTATCTGATGTGCCACCCCGTCTGCCATACCCCCGATAGAAGCAAGCTTTTCCGCAGAAAATATTCTCTCCTGGGTCTGGCGTGATTCCTCTAGAAATATACAATTTTCTATAGCCAGGGCTGCCTGGCGGGATAATATCTTAAACACATTCATGTCTTCGTCAACGTAAGGTTCGGCGTTGGTTTTTTCGCCCAGAAAAACAAAAGCCAAAAGGCTATTCTCGGCAAAAGAAGGGATTATCAGCTTGACACCAAAGGGAAGAATCAACAACTCTTTTATGTAAACCGGCATTTCTTCGAAGAAAAAGGGATTTTTATTTTTCTTTAAGTAGTATATAAAAGGGTGGTCTTCTGCCAGGGCAACGCTATGAGGTTTAATGTCTTTCTCCCCCCGTATTGCAGCCAGAGTATAAATGTTGTTTTTTTTGTCCTCTATAAAAACCGCAGCAAAGCTGAGCTTTACTGCTTTCTTTAGTATATAGACGATTAAACGGCATAATTTATCTAAGTTATGCTCAGTCACCATACCGGTAGCAGCCTGCAGCAAAATCTGCTGGTAGCGACGCTGTTGAGCCATAATAATGGAATCCGCCTTTTTTTGCAAAAAGCGATAAGCAATGGGGCCTGCAGTAGCGATAATTAAGGCAAAATATACAGCAAAATACATCGAAATCAAACCTGTCTGGGCATAATACAAAACTATAAAAAGCGTACCCAGGACAAAAGCATAGACTATTACAAATATGCTGGCCCGTGTAATTGCAATCTTTATATCCATCAATCTGTATTTGACTATGGCATAAGCAACCAGAGCTACATAGACTGAAACCAGAATATTGCCTAAGGGCGGAAAGGGCAGGCCAAACCAGAGAGGGAAGTTGGTCGAGCCTCCTACCCACCCGATTATGCTTGCGGCCAGAATATATCTCAGCTGATTCTTTTCTTCTCCTGTGGCTTTCCTTAAGAAACTTATTATTATGTATAAACCGTATACGATAAACCAGAACCAGACCGACAAAAATAAGGGGAAAACAACCCCCGGCTCAGGCCAGTAGGAAAACCAAAGTTTTGAGTTTACATCTTTAACAAAAAACGGGGTAAAATCCAAAATAAAGAATATCCCTGCGAAGATATACCCCAGAATTAATATCTTCTTCTTTGCCTGCTGCAATCCTACAAGCGCAAAAATATGGTGTATGTAAAAGATAGGTATAAAAATCGCTCCGCCCATCAAAGCTCTGGACCAGAATAATGCCGAAGCTCGACTCGAAGAAATTTGCCAAAAAAAGTAGGAATAACTCCAGATTGCCACAGAAAGACAAAACAGGCCGTACATTATATGAGGCAGGCTTCTCCGGTGTTTGGAATATACAATTATTCCTAAAATTGTACTGGTTATACCATTAACCAATCCGCTTAAGGCCCAAAAACTGATATTCATATTTTGCTTTGAAGGATTAGAGGAAACGTTTCCGTAAGGATAAAATGAGAAACATAAAAGGTATTTTGGACTCCAACCCGATCAATTCGGTCCGATGCGGTTCTTCGACAACCTTTGTCCAGGCCCTAATCTCTTCTTCGCTGCGGTGTGTAAGCTTCCATCCTCCCAGCATCTCGTAATACGCCCGGTAGTCATCATCCTTCTTTACATTAGTCAGAATCAACTCTCCGCCTAAAGAAAGAAAAGGGAAAAAGTATCGGATCAAGCTCCTTACCATTTTTTCATTTAGGTAATCACATAAGCCACAGGAGTATATAAACTCATAATTACTGAACAGCCCCTGGCTTGGTTTTCCTTTCATGAATTCGAAAAAATTCTCTTTTATAAATCTGATACGGAGATTCTTTTTTTTCTCAGGCGGTATCTCCTCTAATTTGTTCTGTATATATCTGAAGGTCTCATTCTCAAAATCAAAACAGTCAAAACAGAGAGGACGGGTAATTTTGCCTTCCCGGAGAAGCTCAATCAACTCTCTTGCCGATCCGCTTGCTATACTCAATATGCGCCCGGCTGAATCTCTCTGCAATATTTCTAATATCTTCTGTTTAAAGAAATTTTTCCGTTCAACCACCGAATAGGCAACGGGTATACTACAGGTATATGAATTAATAAGCTTCTCGTAAGATGAACCTCCTATGTATTTATCGTAAAAATCATAAAAATAATTCATTATAAGGAAGTCACCCGCATACCCTAGTGGTTTTCGGTAGATAAAACGGTTTATCTCAATCAAATCCAAAAGCAGAAACCGGAGCATATTCCTGTAATAATTTTGATGAAGACAATACTTCTCGTTATCGAATGTTCCGGCTATCTCGCCAACATTTCGAAAATGCTCCGTCAGGACCGTAGCTGCATAACTATAGTTTTTCCGGACAAATTCTATTCTTTCTTCCTCGTTTGTGTGCAGGAAGTCAAAAGAGTCAAATTTTGCTCTTAAATCTATCAGCCAGGAACGTAACTTATCGGTTAAAATTACGAATTTTGAATCCAGCGTCCGGTAATTATTGATTGCCTCTTTTAAAATACGGGTCTCGTTTCTGGAAAGACGCAAGAAACGTAAACCACACAAATGGCGATTATTATAAAAATCCTTATCTGTCCAGACAATTTCGGCATGCGAATTAAGGGGAGAAGAAAAAGGGAAATCTATCCGCACCGGTACGGTACGGGCAGACGTAAGCGGCTTTTCCAGAGCAAGTCTTAAACCGCTCCGGCTAAAGTTGACAGTCTCGCCTCTGATATCATGAAGAATCTGGACCGGAAAAGAAAAGGATATTCTTTCAGCCTTTCTTTTCTCCCTGATCAACAAATTCATGCTTAAACCCTCTCCCCTTTTAAAAAGAATGTTCCTGTTTCCTGGAAAATTTCAGAACTTATAATTTACAGTAACCATATAGATATTGGTAAATGTCTCATACTCCCCGTCTATAGTAGCGCCGCTTGAAGAACCGACGTTATTGTTTATATCCCGCTCCTCAAAAAACATAGCCGCATAAGCAAGGTCTATTTTGGTGTGGTCATTTAACCTGTGGCCAACGCCTACAGTAACACTATGCGAATCCGAATCGGGCAAAGAAGTATCGAAGTTCTCTTCGGGAATGGGTGAATTGTGGTAAAAATAGCCTCCCCTTAAACTCCATTTGTCATTAAGCTTATATTCGCCTCCTAAAGCAAACGAAAATACATCTTCCCAGTCTCTGGGGGCGGGATTTCCGTTATTTAATACCGACAACCGTAAAGGACTGGTTTCATCCTCATAAACAATTCTTTCCTGCTCGGTTGAGGCCCAATCCATCCACTCAACATCAAACTCGAAAAGCCATTTATCGTTAGGCTTATAGCAATATCCCAGGGCTATACTCTGGGGAAGAGTAGATTCGGAGGTAATTTCAGTTTCATAGGAAGTGCCGCCGAAAATAGCCTGATAATTAAGTCCGAAAGCATTAAGGCCATTCAGATAAAGTTTTCCCTTATATTTAAGTTTTATGGCACTCCTGTACATAAGACCGAACCGATGGCGCTCATTTGGCTTATAGAGAAGTGAAACTCTGTATCCCCAGCCATCATCGTCTCTGCCTTTCAATTGAAAATCGCCATCCGGCCCGCCAGCCTGGACAAGCTTCTTCTTTTTATTTACATATGAGTTGGTGTAATCAAGACTCAGACCTATAGAAAGGTTATCGTTAACCTGATACGCACCTACAAGCTTTATATCTTTTTCTATGAGGTCGGCCTTTGTGGATACATATCTGGAAAAACTGTCCTCGGCCCAATAAGTGCCGAGCCCCCAGTAAGAGCTTCCTCCCAAGCCAAAAGCAAAATCCTCTAACCCAAGGTCACTGACAAAGTAAAAATGAGGTATAACAAAACGGTCTCTTCTTCCTTCGATCTCATTGCCGGAAGAATCCGTATAAGTACGGAAGGGCTGAACTACCCCGACCCCTAAAGACATCTGATTGCCCTCAAGCTGAGTCAAGCCCGCTGGATTGTAGTAAATGGCGGAAGGATTATCAGCCTGGGCCACGAAAGCCGAACCCATTCCCATCGCCTCTGAATCCGGCAACTCCAGCCTGTATGCACCGGAGCCGGCGGCCAAAACTGCTCCAAAAGGCAATAATAATAAGCACCAAAAGAAAAAAAACAGCCCGGCAATTTTCTTCACCATCCTGCTTATCCCCCTTTCTTCGATATATTCTTTACTCCAAACTATACTTTACTTACTTTTATATCGTTTTGTCAGTATTTTATCCTATTTATCTATATTTGTCTATATTTTTCTAAATATTTTCCGATTATCAATAAAAAGTTCTATATTCTCCCCCGCGGCCGGGCATAAAAAAACAGACAGCTTTTGGCTGCCTGTCATATTGAGCGGATTATCAGAATAATAATTAAACTATGAACTCAAAATACTGCATTTTAATACTCCCGCGGATTTAAATCAGCGTAATGCCTGGGTGAATATTTGCTGGAGAAGAGAGGCTCCATCCTTAACTCCTTCAAATATTACCTCCCCTATACTTAAAAAGAAACCTATACGTATATAAACCAGAAAAAGCATAAAATTCAGAATATAAAGTATTGAAAAAAGAAAAAGATAATTCACTACTGCGGAAAAATTACCCCCCTTTAATTCTCTGGCCACAAAAGTTAAATGAATAGTAAGTAAACATCCTC